>CAZFWQ010000030.1:11432-18797 GCA_964522755.1 uncultured Oscillospiraceae bacterium
GTGACTTCGCGCCATCCGGCTCGGAAGAAGGGATTTACTACGATCCTGACGGATATGTCCGCTCTGTCACAACAATGTTCGCCCATCTCCGCAAGGAGCTCGGATATGACATCGAGCTGCTGCATGATGTCCACGAGCGAATCGCCCCGTCGGAATCCATTCGTCTGGCGAAAGCGCTGGAGCCTTATCGCCTCTTCTTTCTTGAAGATATCCTGTCCCCCGAACAGGGCGAATGGTTCAGGCAGGTGCGCGCGCAAAGCGCCATCCCGATTGCACAGGGAGAACTGTTCAACAACCCGCACGAATGGGAACGCCTCATAGCGGATCGCCTCATCGATTTCATCCGGGTCCACATCAGCCAGATCGGCGGCATCACGCCCGCCCGGAAGTTGGCAACCCTTTGCGAGGCCTTCGGCATCCGCACCGCCTGGCATGGCCCCGGCGACGTATCCCCTGTAGGGCATGCGGCCAACATCCATCTTGATCTTGCCTGCCCGAATTTCGGGATTCAGGAATGGTCCGGCATCAGCGATGCCCTGACGGAGGTGTTCCCGGGAAGCCCCGAACTGCGCGGCGGATACGTGTACCTGAACGGGAAGCCTGGTCTTGGCATCGACATTGATGAGAAACTTGCGGCAAAGTTCCCCTGCGACGGCGGCGTGACGGTTTGGACGCAAACACGCCTGCCGGACGGCACGGCGCACCAGCCATAACCGGCCGTAAGAAAGCCTGTTTTATGCACTTTTTCCTGAATTCTGATTTCGCAATGACGGAGGTATGTCATGGAAACAGCACACGCAGCGAAATGCGCCTTTGTCACCGGCGGCAGCCGCGGCATCGGCAAGGGCATCGCGCTGGTCCTCGCAGAGCAGGGTTACGATGTCGCCATCACATACGCCACGGCTGCCGATGAAGCCATGGATACAAAAGCATCCGTAGAGGCGCTGGGTCGCCGGTGTTTCGTCTATCAGGCGGAACTGCAGCAACCGGATGTGCCGGAACGCGTCACAAGGCAAGCCATTGCAGACCTGGGTCACCTTGATGCCTTGGTCAACAATGCCGGCGTCACGAAACACAATTCCCTTTTCACAACGGAAGTGGAACTGATGGACTTCGTCTACGGGCTGGATTTCCGCGCTCCCATCCTCTGTGCGAAGCAGGCGGCCCTGCACATGCGTGAAAACGGCATCCGCGGCAGCATCATCAACATCACATCCACAAGGGGCTTCCGAAGTTACCCCGAAGATGCGCTCTATGGCGCGGCAAAAGCAGGACTGACCCGCGCCACGGAATCCATGGCCCTGGAACTGGCCCCCTACGGAATTCGCATGAACTGCGTGGCTCCCGGGGCTACCCGGGTACGGGGGGACATGTCGGAAGAAGGCCTGAGGTCCTCCTATGCACCGAAAATTCCGCTTGGCAGGTTCGGTACACCCAGGGAAAACGGATATGCCGTTGCATGGCTTTGTTCCGAACAAGCCGCCTACATCACAGGCACAACCCTGAAAATCGACGGGGGGCTCATCCTGCCGGGCATGCCGGAGGACCCGTCGCCGGAAGCAGGATACGGATGGAACCGGATGCGGATGAAGCAGCCGCCGGTCGTCGCGAAACCAACATGACGGATGTGGCGCCGCAGATGCGGGCAAGACCCGCGTGCGCTTCCGCGCTGTATTGTTCCCAATACCCAGCCAGCCATTGCCTGTGAAGCCCGGCTGCCTCCTGCGCCGCCAAAGTATTCTCCACGTTGGAGATAAGGCGTTCCGGCTTTGTCCTCTTTTCAATCAAATGAACCCGAGCGCCTTCAGGGCAGTCACTTCGTCAAACCCGGGCGAAGAGGTCATGCTGCGGATTTGTTCTAGATCAATGCCCAAAACAAGAATGAACCTTGACGTAACGTCAAAGTCAAGTCTTTTTCTGCTTTTCAATATTTTCCTCTCTTTTGCATCCAGTTATGAAAAAAAAAGCTGTTGACGCTTGCAGATTGGGGTATATTGTAAATGAGATCTTTAGTTCAACTATTCGGAAGGAAAGGTGACCTTCGGAAGGAGAAGGATGAACGAGGGGGATGAAAAATTCAGGTTTCTGTTCGATCATTCCTTCGTTGCCAAATCAATCACGCTTCCTACAGGTGAGATCAAAGTCAATCAGGCTTTTTATGATATGCTGGATTATTCCTCGGAGGAACTCAAAGGAAAAAAATGGCAGGACATCACTCACCCCGACGATATCGCATTGTCACAGGATGCAGCGGATAGCGTATTGATCGGCAAAATGAATTCGACCCGCTTCATCAAAAGATACCTGACCAAAGACGGAAATATTGTATGGGCAGAAGTCAGCACCACCTTGCGAAGGGATGAAGCCGGCCGGCCGCTTTACTATATAACCGAGATAAACGACATTACCGCTTGGAAACAAGCAGAAGATAAGCTGATGTATTCAAATCAGAGATTAAGCATGGCCACCCATGTCGCCCACCTCGGAATCTGGGAATGGGATGCCGAAAAGGACGAATTGGTCTGGGATGATTATATGTACACGCTGTTTGGAGTCCGAAAGGAGGACTTCGGAAGTGCGCGCGAAGCGTGGCGAAATGGCCTGCATCCAGACGATCAAGCTGCGGATGCGGCGATAACACCTGACATACTGAGCGGGAAAAGAGAATATGGAAGCGAATATCGCGTCACCTGGCCGGACGGCAGCATTCACCTACTGAAAGCCGAAGCCATTGTTGTCCGCAACCCGGATCGAACCCCTCTGCGCATATCGGGGGTCAGTTACGACATCACCGATCGGAAAAGAGCCGAAGCGGAAATGATTGATGCGATGGAAAAAATCAAATCTGCGAACATGGCCAAAAGTCAGTTTCTGGCAAACATGTCGCATGAAATCCGGACGCCCATGAACGGGATGCTGGGCATGCTGCAGCTTCTGGAGATGACTCCGCTGTCCCAGGAGCAAAGGAAGTTCATACATATTTCCAAATCATCGGCAGATTCGCTGCTGGCCCTGATCAACGATATCCTCGATTATTCGAAAATAGAGGCGGGCAAACTGAATCTGGAAAAAATACCTTTCTCCTTGAATGAAACCATCAGGAACATCAGGGACCTGTTTCATCCGTCTGCGCTGAAAAAGGGACTGGCCATGGAATTCCATGAGGATCCGGATGTACCTGACTTGTTGATTGGCGATCCGTACAGATTCAGGCAGGTTTTGTCCAACCTGATCGGAAACGCCATAAAATTCACAAGCAAGGGCCGGATTGATATTTTTTCCAAAAATCTTGGAGGCCTGAGCGAATGCAAGGCGGAATTGGAATTTGTCGTCACGGATACCGGCATGGGCATCCCAAAAGATAAGATGAATATCCTGTTCAAGAGTTTCAGCCAGGTTGACGGATCGGATACGCGGAAATTCGGCGGTACCGGGTTAGGTCTCGCCATATCGAAAAACCTGGCGGAAATGATGGGCGGAGATATCCGGGTGGAAAGCGAAGAGGGAGAAGGGAGCAGTTTCCGTTTCACCTGTGTATTCGACCTGGATGTTTCGGGAAAAGAATTAAAAACGCGAATTGTGGAAACAATTGTAAAACCTCAGCAGGAAAAAAGCATCAGCCTTCTGCTGGCTGAAGACGATGAGGTCAGCAGCCGATTTGTCATGATGCTCGCAGCCAGGAAAGGATGGCAGATCACCTTGGCGAAGGATGGGAAGGCGGCTATCGGTCTATATCGGACTGTTCCCTTCGATGCCATCCTGATGGATGTGCAGATGCCCATCATCAACGGATACGAAGTAACCGGCATCATTCGCCTGATAGAGTCGAAGACGCACCGGACCACGCCCATCATCGCCATGACCGCCAAAGCCCTCAAGGGAGACCGCGAGAAATGCCTTGAATGCGGAATGGATGACTATCTTTCGAAACCGCTGATTTCAGATGAATTTTACGCCATCATTGAAAAATGGTGCAGCCTGTGACAATGACCTCACAGGCATGAAAATTACTTTCACACGCCGTGCCTCTCCCTCGGCTTTGTCGAGTCTCTTCTGCAGCCAGGCCGGCTTCCTTCACATATGCGGCCAAGAACCGCTCCCTTCACACGAACGGAACCGCGAGGGTTTCGCCTGCCTGCAGCGTGAAGCCGTCTTCCAGTTCCACAACGCCATCACGGATATTTGCAGATACGAAACGGGTGCCGTTTTCAGAACGGCAATCCAGGCTGAGGGCACGCATGCCTGCAAACGGGACGGCCGAACCCGGGTGGTTCTGCGGTATGGTTCCGGCGGCTCTGTCAAATGCGGCCTTGTCCAGTTCGAGTTCCCGCAGAGGCAGCGTTCCGACGGCCAGGTGCAGTTCCGCGCCATACAGGCCCTGCCTGTATGTGCCCCATCCAGCATCGAGCGACCAGAAGCACTGGAAAGCTTCATCCGCAGGGAGCATTTTCCCGTAAGGTTCCATGTGGGCGCGTTCAGTCCGGTTCAATTGCATCTGTCCTGATTGAGCCGAATGAGGCTGGCTGTCTTTTTCCATGCGCATCTGGCCGACAAGGACCGATTCGGTTTCATCCGTTTCACGATATCCGGAAATCACGGGTTTGAACCCGATCCGCCCTTTCACCATGTCATACGAAAATCCACTCAAGGCATTCAGAAGGGCATAACTGGCCATCGAACGCGCATAATTGCTGCCGCATTCGAATTCATTCCATGGGTTCCGCTTCTCTCCGTCAAATCGCGAACGGATAACCCGGACAATCTCAAGCCCTTCTTCCACCATGCCTTCCTGTATCATGTGAATGGCAGCCTGGTACTCGAACCCATACATGGTTTCCTCGCAATAGGGGGTCGGTACAACCGGTTTGTAAACACCCTCCGGCCAGTCGCAGATCACGACGCCGCCTTCGTCATTCATGGAATACAAACGGCACGGGTTGAAGAAATCACGGAAACTTCGCTTGTAATTATACTTGTAAATAGCTCCCAATGCCTTCTTCACCTGGTCCGGACGGTAAATCTCCCCCAACCCGGACAGGTTGGCATGCCATTGCGCCAGGACCTGGTCTATGGCGCTGCCTTCTCCGATCTGGTATTTGATCTCCAGCGCCTCTTCATTCCAATAAGCCGACAGGGTGCTGTCTCCAAAAAGCGAGGTGCCGCTGTCATAACGCTCCAGCAGTCGTTTGTCCTTCAAATCGATTTTCTGCATGTAGTATTCGCCGTTGAAGAGATGGGTGTCCGCCCAGGCCTTGCCTTTGATGAACAGACCGCTGAATTCGGCCGCTGCCGGCTTGTCTCCAAGGAAATCCGCCATTTCGCCCGCCGCCTTCAATGCGCCCAGATAAAATCCTGTCAGCCAGGAGTTCGGTCCAAAGAGCTCCATGTCCAGGGTATGATGCTGCCTGCCTTCCAAAACGCCATCCTTGTCGGCATCCCAGCCATCCTCGTTTGTTGGCGACCAGGCAAAGGCGATATTCTTCTTGATGGCTTCCCAGTGCCCTTTCAGCCACTCTGTGTCCCCTGAAATCTTCCAATCGCGATACGCCTTCAGCACACCGCCGAACTGGCCGTCCGCGCAGGGCCGGAATACTCCGCGCTCTCGTCCGACAGGCAGCTGCATGCGGAATACCATGCCCCCGTCTTCCCGCATGTTGTGGCGGAAATCCAGATCTCTCATCGACCGTTCCAGTTTCGGAAAAAGAAACGGCAGCGCGTAGGCATAGTTCCAGACATGGGTGCAGGAGCCTTCGCAGCAGCCGGAATCGCAGCCGCAGCCTTCCCATCCGTAGAATGAACCGTCTTCCAGCCTCAGGCATGTCGGGGACTTCAGAATGGAGATGTTGGCGGAAACCGCATCCAGAACCGAATCCGGCAGGGTGGAAGAGAACAGGGCATCATGGAACTGCCGTGTTTCGCAATACAGCCGATTCCAGTTCGCCATTGCATACCGCGACGTGGCAAAGGAATGCTCGAATTTCGTCGCATACCAGTTCTTCCAAGTCCCGGCAGGGTGGCCGGCAGGGTCACAGCATCCGCCTGTTTCACCGCATCCGCTGTCGCAGGAACAGGCCGCGGCGTCAGCCCCGGCATCGCCGACAGCTTCTTTCTTCGATTCAGGGACGGGATTCCAGTAATTCGTATTGTTCGGAAAATTCCAGGACAGCAGGAACCTGACGGTGCCGGTCTGTCCCGGCGCCAGTTTCAGATGGGCGGTCAGTGTCCCCGTGTCGGAACGCGCGGCCGGATCCGGCTGATAGGTCCTGTTGCGAAGCTTCCCGGGTGCCGTGAAATCTCGCCAGAATACGCCCAGGCTGTCGAACCAGCGTCCGCGATACCAGTAATTCTGGAACCCGGTGTCTGACGCATCCGTTGCAACGCACAGATCCCCGTAAGCCGGATTTCCACGATCCGCATCGTCTGAACGCAGGTGGAGATAGCGAACCCCATCGCGGATTTCCGTTGTGTTGAGCAAGGCGCCGCGCGTCAGGGGGTTGGCTGCTGAAAATGCCACTGTGTATTCGATGGGCGCGGTATCGGTATTCTCCAGTGTCACCTCAAAAAAGGCCGATGGCAGGCTGGAATCATCCTCGTTCAGCGGGATGAGGGGGTTCCAGGCGGAAAGCCCGGCTTTTCCGGGGAATTGAGGATCCGAGAAGGAGAGTTTGGCAAAGGGATAGGATCCTTCAAAAGTGACATCACGGAAATGCGGGACGCCTGCCAGGGTTTCCCTGGGCGGTCCGAAACCGAAGGAAGCAAACATCGGCTTGCCGAAATTTCCCATGTAGGACGGCTGCAGGTCTCCCTGCAGGACACGTGCACCGAGTACGAGCCCATCCCGTTCCGCCTTGACTGCAAAGTGGGAGAAGCCATTTACGGAGCCTTTGTTCGGACGGTTGAAGATTTCCCAGTCGATAAGGCGCCCGTTGCCGCCGAGTCCGATGCATCCGCTCCCGATGCCGCCAATGGGAAAAGAGATCTCTTTTGCGGATGCGCCTTCATAAGTCTTTGTTTTCATGCAATCTCCCCGCTTTCCGGCCAACTGGCCAAGGATGCCATGTCAAACCTTGGAGATGAAGTCGGCAGCAGCCGACAGAACTGATGATCATCCCTTGCAGGTGAAGTCGGCTTGCTGCCGATTCAAGCTATGAATTGGCCTTGTTGATGAAATAGTCGGATGCCGGTGCGCATCGATATGCAGACGCAAAAGCTTCTCTGTGATCACCTCACGTCCGGGCATGCAGTCCTCCTTTTCCTTTCCCCAAGGGGCCGACCGTACGCACTCCCAAAAAACTGTTTCAACTGTTCCCCCAAGGCTTCGGCTATCTGCCTGTCCAAAAACTGTTTTCGTTGTTCGCGAAGGTG
>CAZFWQ010000031.1:0-18678 GCA_964522755.1 uncultured Oscillospiraceae bacterium
GCTTTCTTGAAAGCCGCCCGCATGGCCAGAATCGAGGTTGCGTCGAAAGATGCATTCAAGGTGAGTTGGCAGGTTGTTGAAATGGAGTGAAGCATCGCCTTGGCGATGACTTTGCGGATATTCGGCAGCGCCGCATCCGTGAAGCCCATCAGACCGGCTTGTTCCCGAGGTTCCGGCATTTGTGCTTTCAGGCTGTCCTTCAGGCCGAGGACATCCGTTTTCACGCCGTCTTTCGGACCGGTTACGTCCGTTTTCACGCTGTCTTTCAGAACGTCCGGGACAACTGCCATGCTTTCCTTCAATGTACCTGAGTCCACTTTCACGCTGTCTTTCAGCGCAGCCATGTCTGCAGAAGTGACCCTGCCGCCCAGGCCGGTTCCCGAAACAGGACCGGCTGCGCCAGCCGATGCGGCAGATGCGGCAGCGACGGGAGTCATCCGGACGCCTGCATCCCTAAGCAGGATGATGTCGCGTTCGAGTATGCGTCCGTCCGGGCCCGTGGGAATTGCTCGGGCTGGGTCTATCCCGTCGCGATCCGCCAGCAGCCTGGCACGCGGGGATACGGGGAGGCGTCCGTTTTCAGTTTTTTCCGCTATTGCCGGGATATTGCCTGCCAGAGTATCGCCTGCCGGGGTATTGCCTCCCGGGGTGGAAACGGCGGACCATTCAGACTCGCTTCCAATCCGGCATACCTCCGAAAGGCAGGGGACATCGTCATTTTCGTTGAAAAGGCAGTTGAGCAGGATGCCTTCCGCCTTGGCTTCCTCATCGAAGCTGGCCTTGTCGGTTTCGTATGAAAAAAGCAGGTCTCCGGATTTCACCGAATCACCGGGTTTCTTGTGCCATCGGGACAAGATGCAGCTTTCCACGGATTGACCTTGCCTGGGCATGATGACGGATGTTGCCATGGGCTCCTCCTTCGATTTCTACCATATGTGATGTCTGTGACCTGTAAATCCATCCTGACGCAGCAGAGGACATTCACCTGCGAGACAAGGGATCCTTGTCATCCTGATTCGCGAGGCGACCTGCCGCGAGACCCTCTTCGGCATGATAGGAACTTCTGGCCAGCGGGCTCGACGCAACATGGACAAAGCCCATGGATAGGGCGATTTTTTCCCATTCCGCGAATTTCCGCGGGTCCGCATATGAAACAACCGGGTGATGCAGCCTTGTCGGCGCCAGGTACTGTCCGATGCTGAGATGCGTGCAGCCGGCGGCCCTCAGGTCCTCCAGCACCTTCATCACTTCATTGTCCGTTTCTCCCAGTCCCAACATGATGCCCGACTTTACCCACGGCTTTCCCGGGCCGGGCATGTTGTTCTGTTCAGTCGTATGGCCGCTACTGCTGCCATCGTCATCGCCGTTGCCTCCGCTGCCACTTATGCCACCGCTGACGACGTTGCCGCCGAATCCCTGTCCGCCGCCCCATTCCGCCGCCCGTCGGAGCAATTCAAGTGATTGCAGGTAATTTGCCATCGGCCTGACAGCGGGGTACAGGGACGGGACGGTTTCGACATTGTGAGCCAGGATATCCGGACGGGCATCCAGCACTGTCTGCAAAGACGCCCGATCTCCATTGAAATCCGGAATCAGCACTTCCACGGTCGTATCGGGGTTTTCGTTCCGGATTGCGCCCATGACTTTTGCAAATTGCCCTGCGCCGCCGTCCGGCATATCGTCTCGGGTAACCGATGTGACCACCACATGGCGCAGTCGGAGCTTCCTTACAGCTTCCGCCACATGGCTGGCTTCGGCAGGATCCGGCAGTGAAGGCGCCTCGTGTGATACATTGCAGAATGTGCAGTTCCGCGTGCACTGCCTTCCAAGAATCATGAATGTCGCCGTCCCCCTCCCGAAACATTCCGGCAGGTTCGGGCAATTCGCTTCCTCGCAAACGGTATGAAGGGAAAGGCTTTTCATGAGACGGAACATTTCTTCCCGGTCGGATGACGCGGGTACCCGCACCCGGAGCCAGTCGGGTTTCGGTGTTGCGCGGATATCACTCATTGATGCCCCCCCGCGCTCTTCATGACGACGACTTCCGGAAGTACCATCGGCGAATCCAGACAAAACGACTCGTCCTTTACGGGAAATTCAATCAAAGTCTCTGAAACATCATTCCCGGGAAACATTTCCTTAAACAATTCAGCTGCCTGATCCATCACCTGGCGCATGGGAACCGGCCTGCCCAAAATCTTTCGCATGGATGTGACCCCCCGGTCTTCCAGTCCGCAGGGGACAATCCATTCAAAATGGCTCAAATCCGTATTTACATTGAATGCAAATCCATGCATGGTGACCCATTGGCGCACGGATATCCCGAAAGCCACAATTTTATCTGTTCCGCAGAATACGCCGGTATGCCGTCCTGTTTCCCCATGAGCCTGTATTCCGTACAGAGCCAGTATTCGGATGAAGAGCTCTTCCAGCCGCTCCAAAAAAAGACGAATGTCCCGGCCATGGCACTTCAAATCGAAAATGGGATACCCGACCAGCTGGCCAGGCCCGTGGTACGTGACATCTCCGCCCCGGTTGATATCCACAACCTGAACGCCCATCCCGTCAAGAACTTCTTTTGGCATGAGGATATTCGCCGGGCTGGCGCGACGACCCATCGTGATTACTGGCGGATGCTCCAAAAGCAGCAGGGTATCCGGAATCTCGCCCTGGATGCGCGCAGCCTGGAGGCTTTCCTGCAGATGCAGTGCCTCGGCGTACGCCATATTCCCCATCATCCGGATATCCATTGCCACGTGCCGTTCTCCGTTTCCAGCAGGAAATGCCCATTGTCAGAAAGATTGCCCTGTCAGCATAAATGTGATGTCAAATCTGTTTGCCGTTTTCCAGAAGGTACCGTTCCGCTTCCAGCGACCAGAGGCCGCTGGTTTTGGCGACGATGCCCGCAAGGGCCGCAAACAGGGCGTTGTCTTTCCCTTTGGAAGCAAAATCGTCTATGGCCGTCAAAGGCATGTCCAGATGCGTATAGATGAGTTTTTTTCCTCCCGGGATGTTCGGAAGTTCAAGGGTTGGCTCCACCACGCTGTTCAATCCGCCGACATGGGTGACCATGGAGGCCGGGTTAATTCGCCCGGACGACATCAGCATCAGCGATTCCTTCATGTCTTCGGTGTTTCCGCCACTGGTGCCCGTGATGTGCGTGGCGCTGTAATGGACGTTGTAAAAGTTGAATTCAGCTGAAAACGCCGGATTTCCCGGCCCCGCGAAGAAGTTGAGGCACCCGTCATGCCCGAGGAGCCTGTCGCCCATCTCCACAACCGGCTTCACCGGCGCGAAGACGAAGACATCGTCGAACCCCTTGCCCCCGGTCAGGCCGCGCAGCCATTCCACGGAATGTTCCGGCACGGCGGTATTCACATACATCAGTTTTACGCCGTTCTCCGCGGCTTCTTCGATGGTATACAGGGACATGGCCCTTGCAAGTCTTACCGGGTCGATGTCGGTGACCACCAGAAGGCCCGGTTTCCGGTCTCCATGAATGGCAAGATCGATGGCCCCGAGCCCCATGGGGCCGACTCCCGCGAGGATGGCCATGTCGCCGCCCTCCACGATGCCCATCTTGTGCACATAATTGCCCTGCTCGGTATGGTAGTTGGCATGGAACGCCCCTACGATGCAAGACATCGGCTCTGACAGGGAACCATGGAAATAGGCGTCTCCGATGTACGGGAGAAGGCACCCCTTCGTCATGACGATGTCCGGAATGACGACATGCGTGGCGCTTCCGCCGATATAGCGGAACGAATAGCCGGGCGCGGCATAGGGATCGTCTTCCTGGTTCAGGGCCGGTTGAATTGAATACCTGTCCCCGGCCTTGAACTGGCTTGCCCATTTGCTGCCCACCTGCAGGATTCTCCCGCAGAACTCATGGCCTATGATGACCGGGTTCACTGCGATGTCCTTAGGCACGCGCTTGTGGTCGCTGCCTTGGTTGGCGGACTTCCAGGAAGACATGCAGAGGCTGTCGGAGATGATTTCCGCGAGGATTTCATCTTCCCCGGGTTCCGGAAGTTCGAATGTGTCCAGTCTCAAATCCCTTTTCCCGTACATGCGGACCGCTTTTGTCATCATAATGGGCCTCCTGTTTTTCTGAATGACCGATTATCCTTCTGCATCCTCATTTTACAACACAAACAGACATAAATCAACATATTCCGCTACATTAGGACAAAAACCAAAATCTGTATCCCATTTTATTCCAATCATATCATGAATATGACCTGACGACAACGAGTGGGATTTAGATGCTGTTTGGTGGTATGAATTTAGCAATGCGAACACTTGTCGATACAATTCAGAGCAAGATTCCATTCAAGCCCGGACACGCCGTTTCATGCTGAAGTAATGGGTGCTGGACAAAATGTGAAAGGTTGATAAGCGCATATGGGCAAGATAAACCGTATGATGCCGGCATGGCTGAAAAAGGCAACCCGGCCAAAGATTCTCTTTTGGATATTTACCCTGGCTTATGCGATGATGAGCTTATTGTTTTTCGTCAATCAATGGAAGAGCACGAGCAGTCAAGAATTGCACAATGTAATGGCAATAGCCAAAATGGCGGAAAACTCGATAAACGGTGAAATGTTCAAGCAATTGAAAGGCGATGAAGGCGATCTGGGCACTCCGGCGTACGAGAGTGTGAAGAAAAGAATGGTCAAGCTGGTCGAAATCAATCATGACGCGAGATTTGCCTATATATACACGCGGAGGGGCAACAGCATCTACTTCATGGTCGATTCTGAACCTGTGGACTCGAAAGATTACTCTCCACCCGGCCGGGAATTCACAGAGGCCAGCGATGAGAGTTGGAAGCCCTTTGCAGACGGAAAGGAAGCCATCACGAAAGTTGAAGCCGACCGATGGGGGACATGGGTCAGTGTTCTTGTTCCAATGAAGGATGAACTGACAAATAAAACA
This sequence comes from uncultured Oscillospiraceae bacterium, assembly GCA_964522755.1. Taxonomy (GTDB): domain Bacteria; phylum Bacillota; class Clostridia; order DSM-8532; family DSM-8532; genus JAEWSN01. Next base: position 4,939 of record CAZFWQ010000031.1, read on the forward strand.
ATAGCGGTGTTTGGAATGGATTATCCGGCAAGCACATGGAATTTGGCAGCCAAGAAAAATGTCGGGATGGCCGGAGTCATCGTCGTGGTCATTTATCTTGTCTTTTTTTCTTTTTTTATCATCATCAACAAGAATGACAAACTGAAGAAAAGCAGCGCCGACATTCAGGAAAATGAAGAACGCATGCGCATCATTACGGAATCAGCATACGACGGCATCGCCATGATGGACCAGGAAGGCATCATTTCGTTCTGGAATCCTGCCATTGAGCGCATCCTGGGCTATACAAGAACCGAAGCCGTCGGTCAGCACCTGCACCGGTTCATCGTGCCTTCCAGATATCATGACGCCCATAACGCAGCTTTTCCCGCGTTTCAGCAGACAGGGCAGGGAAACGCCGTCGGCAAGACGCTCGATCTGCACGCGCGCAGAAAAGACGGAACGGAAATTTCAGTGCAGCTGTCCCTTTCGGCCATTTTCGTGCATAATGGCTGGCATTCCATGGGAATCATCCGGGACAGCACCCGGCAAAAGCAGTATGAGCAGGATATCATTGCGGCCAGGGATATCGCGGAAGAAGCGGTCAGGACAAAAAGTGAGTTCCTGGCCAACATGAGTCATGAAATCAGAACGCCCATGAATGCGATCATCGGATTTTCGAACCTGGTCCTGAAAACGGACATGACACAAAAACAGAGGGATTATATCGGGAAGATCGACTCATCGGCAAATTCTCTGCTTGGTATCGTGAATGACATTCTCGACTTCTCAAAAATTGAAGCCGGCAAGCTGGATCTGCAATCCGTTGTTTTCAACCTAGATCAGGTGATGAACCAAATCGTGGCAATGATTTCAGTCGGAGCGGCGAAGAAGAACATAGAACTGCTGAGCACGATTGCGCGGGATGTTCCCAAAGATCTGGCGGGAGACCCGATGCGGCTGGGGCAGGTGCTCATCAACCTGGCAAACAATGCAGTGAAGTTTACGGACAAGGGGCATATCCTGATAAGGGCCGAACTGGTTGACAAGACATCTGATAACGCCCGAATCAGGTTTACCGTCAGCGACACGGGAATCGGCATGACGGAGGAACAGATGAACAAGCTGTTCACTGCCTTTTCACAGGCGGATTCCTCAGTCACGAGAAAATACGGCGGAACAGGGTTGGGCCTTACCATCAGCAGGCGGCTCGTGAATATGATGGATGGAGAGATTCACGTCGAAAGCGAATACGGCGTGGGAAGCCGATTCATATTCACGGCTGCATTCCGAAGGACCGGGGAGCAAAAGGAAAATGCGACGTATGATTATCAAAAATTCAGTTCACTGCGGGTTCTGGTTGTGGATGACAATGAAATGGCGAGAGAAATCCTCAAAGAACAGATCCGTGCATTTGGAATGCATGCGGTCGCCGTGGATTCTGGAAAAGCGGCCTTGGTTGAGCTGGAACGCGTCTGCGAGGCAGATCCCTACGATTTGGTCCTGATGGATTGGAGAATGCCGGAAATGGATGGGCTGGAGACAACCCAGATCATCACTGAAGACAAAATGCTGTCGCACACACCGGTTACAATCATGGTCTCGGCTTATGGCCGGGAAGAGGTTTTCCAGAAAGCAAAAAAAATGGGCGTGGATGCTTTCCTGATGAAGCCAATCTGCCAATCCCTCTTGTTTGACACCATCATGCAGGCATTTGGCACGACCGGTGAAAAAGCAGCCATGCGGGTGCGTGATGAAGGAAATGCATCAGGGCATGATGAAGGAAATGCGCCGGAATATCCGGACGTGCTGAAAGGCGCGAGGATACTGCTGGCAGAGGACAATGCACTGAACCAGGAAGTGGCCACTGAGGTCCTGAAGAGCTTCGGCATATCAGTCGACATTGCGAACAACGGCAAGGAGGCCGTCGAAGCTGTGGCCTGTTCCGGGTACGACTTGGTCCTGATGGATGTTCAAATGCCTGTGATGGGCGGATATGAAGCAACTCGCCTGATTCGGAGGGAAGAGCGCTTCATCGGTTTGCCAATCATCGCCATGACGGCCCATGCCATGAAGGGCATCCGGGAGGATTGCCTTGCTGCTGGCATGAACGATTATGTCAGCAAACCGATTGACCCGGCGCACCTGTTCGCCACCATGAAGAAATGGCTGAAACCGCGCATGCCTGAAGAAGAGGGACACGAAGGAAAGACCGGCGATGAAGCCGGTCGGGTGAAAACGGGCAACGAAGCTGCACGGTCAACATCCGGGGAAGTGGCCGCTCAGCTAACACCCGGTGATGTGGCCGCTCAGCTAACACCCGGTGATGAAGCCGATCAGCTAAAAACCGGTGATGAAGCCGTACCGGATCAAAACCGTATAATCAGGCTGCCGGAAAGCATCTCCGGAATTGACACGGATGAAGGGCTCAGGCGGCTTGGCGGGAATCGCAAGCTGTATCGGACTCTTCTTGAAAATTTTTCCAACGGCAACGCTGCTACCCCTGGAAGAATCAAGGAAGCGCTGGATGGCAGCCATATGGATATCGCCCTGTTCCATGCACATACCTTGAAAGGGGTCGCGGGCAACCTGTCATTGAAGGACATCCAAAAAAGCGCTGCCGAGCTCGAAGCGATGATTCCCGAAGGACAGCCGAACATGTGCCAGCCCGTTTTGGCAGAACTGGAACGTGCGCTGCAGGCCTTTACCCGGATGATGGACGCCCTGAATCGCCAGGACAATGCCGACGCGGACACGCGGGGCAATGCCGACAGGGATGCCGGGGACAATGACGGCGCGAACGCAAGCAAACCTGTTCCGTACCTCAAACAGCAGGATGGTCTCGGAGAAAGGGATGGGCAGTCCTCGTTTTCGGTTGAAAAGGCTGAGGAACTGATATGGGAACTGACTCAGCTTGTGTGGGATGATAATGTCGATGCGGCAGGCGCTATGGAAAACCTTCAGCTCATTTTAAAAGGATCGGATTACGCTGATCAACTGGCCATCATTGCCGGATTCATACGTTCATACGACTTTGACGCTGCGAAAGCCCCTCTGTCTGAAATGGCAGAAAAGTTGAAATCCCTGCGCGAAGGAGACCGGTAAATGGAGACGCTGCTTAAGACGCAGACCATTCTGATTGTTGATGATGCCGTGACAAATATCAACATCCTTGCTGAATTGCTGAAGCCGCAGTATAAAATCCGGGTGGCAACCCGCGGGGAAAAAGCACTGGAGATTGCTTTTTCGGATGACCCTCCCGACCTGATCCTGCTTGATGTCCTGATGCCGGGAATGGACGGATATGAAGTATGCGCAAAGCTGAAGGCATTCCCGCAGACGAAAGGCATTCCCGTGATCTTCATCACGGGTAAGAACAGTGAGGAAGATGAAATCAAAGGCTTCAACATCGGGGCTGTGGAGTTCATAACAAAACCGTTCAGTTCTGTCGTAGTCAAAGCCAGGGTAAATACGCATGCGGAACTCAAGCGCTATCGCGACTACCTGGAAAGGATTTCATTCCTGGACGGCCTGACGGGGATTCCGAACAGAAGGAAGTTTGACGAGTACCTTGATTATGCATACGGGTTTGCCATCAGGGAGTCCTTTCCCGTTTCCATGGTCATGATGGATGTCGACCATTTCAAGCTGTACAACGACCATTACGGACATCAGGAAGGGGATGCCTGCCTTATCAAGGTGGCTCGGGCATTCTCCGGTGCATTTGCCCGCAAGACGGATTTTGTTGCCAGATACGGGGGTGAGGAATTTGCCTGCATCCTTCCCAACACTCCTCTGGAAGCGACCCTTGCATTGGCGGAGAAGCTGCGGATCCAGGTTGCATCGCTTCAAATTCCCCATTCAGCCTCTCCGACCGAACCCTTTGTCACGATCAGTCTGGGGGTTGCTTCCATTTTGCCTTCTGCTGCTTCATCCTGCAAAGATTTAATCAGCGCCGCGGATGAAGCCCTGTACCTTTCAAAGAAAAGCGGAAGGAACAAAGTGAGTTCCTGATTCAGAGAATTGGCGCCTTGTTTTTGCGGTCAATGCCATGATGATGCGAACAAACGTCTTGATTTGCGAACCAATGTCTTGATTTGCGATTAAACGTCTTGATTTGCGAACAAACGTCTTGATTTGCGAACAAACGTCTTGATTTGCGAACCAATGTCTTTACGTCGTGAACCGACGACAGGAAAGCAAGCAGAATGCATCATGTCAGGCTTCCATTTTGTTTTTCTTATGCAGGAAGGCGACCCAATAGGCCAATCCCACAAAGAAACTTCCGCCGACAATATTTCCCATGGTTACGGGAATCAGATTCCCTAAGATGAAGGATCCCCAGTTCAGTCCCGCGATATTATCCGGGGAAACCCCAAGGGAAACAGCTGCTTCCAGCCAATGCGGATTGGATTTGGCCATTATCCCGGCAGGAACATAATACATGTTGGCAATGGAATGCTCAAATCCTGATGTGATGAAAAGCCAGATAGGGAAAAACACGGCAACAATCTTCCCGGTTACGTCCTTGGCGGCAGAGGCCATCCAAACTGCAAGACAAACAAGCCAGTTGCACAAGATCCCCATCGCAAAGGCATTCAGGAATGTCAAATGAACTTTGTACACGGCAATTTTTATGGTGTACGCGCCCAGCATGCCCTTCGACATGTCAAATTGTCCTGATGCGAGGATGAGCAGCACGACCATCATGGAGCCGATGAAATTGCCGGAATAGACGAGTCCCCAGTTTTTCAGCATCTCCAGGATTCCGTGCTTTTTTTCCGAACAGGAAATGATGATGAGGCAGTTTCCTGTAAAAAGCTCTCCTCCGGCAATGATCACAAGGATCAGCCCGGTTGAGAAAATGGCCCCGGCAAGCGCTTTTCCCAACCCGGCGGAAGCAACCGTATGAATAGCGGCATTTGAACCTTCCGCTGCAAATGCGATGAACGCACCTGCAAGGATACTCAGCACGAGCAGTTTCACGATAGGGTACCTGGTTTTCTCATAACCGATTTCCACAAATCTGTGCGATATTTCCTCGGGGCTGCGGAACATCTTATCCATTCAAAGAACTCCAATACGACCGTTTATTTGACCTGCCGCGCGCATGGACTGGTTTCCGAATGATAGCGCGGGGAATTGCCGGCTTATTGTATCATAATCCGCATCCGCAGCAACAGCAAGCCGGGGTTTGCTGTGCCCTCGTGTGATTTCCAATTATCGGATGCCCCTGTTGACAGATTTCGCGCCAGATAATACACTGATGCAAGCAAGCACTTGCACGGCACCCTTCGCAGGAAAGCATCACACCGTCTGCGCCTGATGGAGATGGAGGCGTCATGTCCCAAATGGAAACATCGAGGAACATTCTTCACGCAGCCCGCGATCTTTTCGCGGAAAAGGGCTTCAGCAACATTACCACCCGGCAGATTGCAAGACGGGCAGGGGTCAACGAAGTCACCCTCTTCCGCCATTTCGGCACGAAAGCGGCCTTGTATGAAGCTGTTTTCGACCATTTCGGATCAACTTCAGGCGTATACGCATCGTTTGAAAAAGACAACAACGAGCCTCCGGAAGAGGTGCTGCTTGCCTTCGGCCTGTCACTGCACGCCTTCTTCTGCAGGAATGAGCCCCTCATCCGGATGGAAATCAAGGAACAGTCCCTTCTGAAAGGGAAGCCGCTCCCCGTTTCCATCATCGCAAACCGGAACAAGAAAATACTCGCCGACTATATGGCCCGCGTATACGACATCACGGAGGAAGACGCCATGTCCCTGGCCGTCACCTTTCTTTGTTCCCTCTGGGGCATCTTCCTGGCAAATCACGTATTCCAGGCCTTCAGTCCCGAACCGGACTCCGGACGCTGTGTCACGGACAGCATCCGCTCCATGACGGGCAATCTTTCCAGACGGCTGACCGGAGGTCCGCAATGAGCATGATGCTGGCCGGGCTCGATGCCGGTTCCACCACCGTCAAACTTGTCCTGCTCGATGAAATGGGCACTCTGGTGTATAAGCGCTATGAACGGCACTTGTCCAATGTGCGTGACAAGGCCTTGGAATTGCTTCAGGATGCCGCTTCGCACTTCCCCGGACAAATGGCCGGGCTCGCGGTGACCGGCTCTGCCGGCATGGGTCTTTCAAAGACATGCGGCCTGCGGTTTGTCCAGGAAGTGCATGTGACAGCGCAGGCGGTAAAGCGCTGGCTTCCGGGAACCGACGCCGTTGTGGAACTGGGCGGGGAAGATGCAAAAATCATCTTCTTCAAAGGCGGACTCGACCAGCGCATGAACGGATCCTGCGCAGGCGGCACAGGCGCGTTCATCGATCAGATGGCCACTTTGCTGGATGTGACCCCGGAAGAGCTGGACAGGCTGGCATCGGAAAGCAAGCGCGTATATCCCGTCGCATCCCGCTGCGGCGTATTCGCCAAGTCAGACATCCAGCCGCTGCTGAACCAGGGCGCGTCAAAAGCGGACGTGGCCGCCAGCATCTTCCAGGCAGTAGTGAATCAGACTGTGACCGGACTGGCGCAGGGACGCCGCATAGAAGGAAATGTAGCTTTCCTGGGTGGACCGCTGACATTTTTCAAAAGCCTGCGCAGGGCATTCGTCAAAACACTCAATTTGACTGATGATGGCGCGCGGTTTCCCGAAAATGCCGCATTCTATGTGGGCATGGGCGCGGCACTCGCCGCGAAAGAATCTTCCGCGCTCAGTCTGGAAGATTGGGCAAGGCAAGTGGCTGATGCGGAAGACACATCGTCCCTTTCCCATCCTTTGCCCCCCTTGTTCGCAACGGAGGGCGACCTTGCGGCATTTCGCGCACGCCACGGCCTGGCGTCGGTCGAGACAGCAGACTTGTCAATCCATGAAGGCAATGCCTGGCTGGGGATCGATTCCGGCAGCACCACCACCAAGCTTGTCCTGATCGATGATGCGGGCCGGCTCCTGTTCCAATACTACGGGTCCAATCGCGGCAATCCGCTGCAGACAGTCCATGACAAGTTATTGGAAATACTTTCCATGTGCGGCAATCGTGTTGTCATTCGCGGCAGTTCGGTTACCGGCTATGGAGAAGAATTGATGAAGAATGCCTTTTCCCTTGACGCCGGGTTGGTGGAAACGGTGGCTCATGCCCGTGCCGCGCGGTATTTTCAGCCGGATGTCGATTTCATCCTCGACATCGGGGGGCAGGACATCAAATGCTTTCACATCCGAAACGGCATCGTGGATTCCATCATGCTCAACGAGGCCTGCTCCTCCGGATGCGGGTCCTTCATCGAGACCTTTGCGAAGGCCCTGGGGCACGATGCCGCCTCTTTCGCGGCCCTGGCGCTGGAATCGAAAACCCCGGTAGATCTCGGCACGCGCTGTACCGTGTTCATGAATTCATCCATCAAGCAGGCCCAGAAGGAAGGCGCGACGGTAGCCGACATTTCAGCCGGCCTGGCTGTCAGCGTGGTGCGCAACGCGCTTTACAAAGTCATCCGCATCAACCGGGCCGACCAGCTGGGCCGGCACCCCGTCGTGCAGGGGGGCACCTTTCTCAACGACGCCGTACTGCGCGCATTCGAGATGGAAACCGGCAACCTGGTGGTACGGCCGAAAATTGCAGGACTCATGGGGGCTTACGGCGCGGCCCTGTCTGTGCGGGACAATCCGCCGGAGCATCCCGGGATGCTTTCGGAAACGCAGCTCCGGGCTTTCTCGTTGACTTCCAGGGAAATCCGCTGCGGCCTCTGCAGCAATCACTGCCTGATGACCCTGTCTGACTTCGGCAACGGAAACCGCCACTTCAGCGGCAACCGGTGTTCCCGGCCCGTCAAGGGAAAAGACGCCGATGCGCTGCCGAATCTGTTTCATTACAAGTATGAGATCCTGCGCAATTACGGCCAACACGCAACGGCAGGCAGCGAATCCGCGATCAGGGGCCTGATGAAAGCCTCACCGCAGGATGCGGCAAGTCCTGTGCCCGCGTCAGACCCGGCGCCCGCGGGTTCGCCCAAACGGGGCAGAATCGGCATTCCGATGGTCCTCAACCAGTTCGAAAACCTGCCTTTCTGGCACACCTTCTTTACGGAATGCGGATATGAAGTCGTTCTTTCCGACCCTTCCTCCCGCAGGCTGTATGCCGAGGGCCAGCACACCATTCCCTCCGACACCGTGTGCTACCCCGCCAAACTCAGCCACGGCCACATCGAGAGCCTGCTGAAGAAGAACGTCGACGCCATCTTCTATCCCTGCCTGCCTTACAACTTCAATGAAACCGAATCGGCGGACAACCACTTCAACTGTCCCGTAGTGGCTTATTATCCCGAGCTGCTGGCTGCCAACGTCCCCGCACTGGACGGCTCCGAATTCATGATGCCCTACTTCGGCCTGCATCGTCCCCGGGACTTTGCAAAGAGGGCCGTCTCCTGGTTTGCGGAAAAATTGAACATTCCAGGCCATGTCACCCGCCGCGCCATAAAGAAGGCGTATGAGGCCTATCATGCCTTTGCCGCCGACATGCGGCAAAAAGGGCGCGAAGCAATCGCTTTCGCACGCGCAAACGGGTACGGCATGGTCATCCTGGCTGGCCGCCCATACCATGTGGACCCGGAAATAAGCCATGGGATTGACCGGCTTCTGTCGTCTTTCGGATTGGTCGTGGTCACGGAAGACTCCGTGGCGCATCTGGGCCACAGCGGTCCCATCCGGGTGCTGAACCAGTGGATGTATCATTCTCGGCTATACAATGCCGCCCGCTTCGCGGTGGAAAATGACGACTGCGCATTCATCCAGCTTGTATCATTCGGGTGCGGCCTCGACGCCATCACGACGGATGAAGTCCGCGACATCCTGGAAACAGGCGGGAAATTCTACACCCAGTTGAAGATTGACGACATAGACAATCTTGGTGCCGTGAAGATCCGCATCCGCAGCCTGCTGGCGGCCATGGAAATGCGAAAGGCCCACAAGCCCGCCGCTGTCCCGCATGGTTCCGAAGCGGCTGAAAGGAGGGCTGGGGAAAATGGCTGAAAGCTTGAAGGGCGAATCCGCGCAGGCGAAACCGCATGTCGACGTTCAGGCCGGCGCGCCGATCGAACGAACCAGGGACGAATCGGGCAGGCTCCTGTTCACAAAGGAAATGAAGAAGGAGTTCCTGCTGCTCGGACCCCAGATGCTGCCCACGCACATGGCGATGATTCGCAACGCCTTCCTGAGCGAAGGCTACAGGATGGACATACTGCAGACCACCCACCGCGCTATCGTCGACGAAGGCTTGCGCCACGTTCACAACGACACATGCTACCCGGCGCTGCTTGTCATTGGCCAATTGATCGACGCCGTGAAAAGCGGGAAATATGACCCTGAAAAAATTGCCCTGCTCATCACCCAGACCGGGGGCGGCTGCCGGGCTTCCAACTATATCCATCTGCTGCGCAAAGCCCTGAAACGGGCTGGATTTGATTATATTCCCGTTGTCTCGCTGAACCTTTCCGGCATGGAAAAAAATCCCGGATTCAAACTGACGGTCCCCTTCCTCCGAAAACTGATATATGCCCTGCTATACGGGGATCTGCTGATGCTGCTTGCCAACCAGACACGCCCGTATGAAAACGAGCCCGGATCCGCCGACCGGTTGGTTGACGCCTGGGTGGCGGCCATCACGAAGGATTATCTCGCGGGACGGATGCGGTATCGCAACGTCAAAGCGCATTTTGCCCACATCGTAAGGGATTTTGCCGACCTGCCTGTTCACGGCGCGAAGAAACTCCGCGTTGGCGTGGTTGGGGAAATATATGTGAAGTACGCGCCGCTGGGCAACAACAACCTGGAGGAGTTCCTGCGTTCGGAAGACGTGGAGACCGTTGTCCCTGGCGTTCTGGACTTCATGATTTTCAAAGTGGACAACAGGGTGCAGGATGGCAGGCTGTATGGTTCAAAAATTGTCAGGAAGATTGCCGTGGCCCTGTTCAAAAGCGTATTCATCAAGTGCCAGAATGACCTGATCGCGGCGGTGAAGAAAAATCCGAAATTCCTTGCGCCTTCCCCTTTTGCCGAAACCCGCGAGCTGGTAAGAGGGTATGTGGGATATGGCAACAAGATGGGCGAAGGCTGGCTGCTGACCGCGGAAATGCTGGAACTTGTTCACAACGGGTGCGCCGGCGTGGTATGCACCCAACCCTTCGGATGCCTGCCAAACCACGTGTCCGGCAAGGGCATGATGGGACTCATCAAGAAAAACCACCCGGAAGCGAACATCGTGGCCATCGATTATGACCCCGGGGCCTCGAAGACCAATCAGGAGAACCGCATCAAGCTGATGCTCGCGACCGCGCGGGCCAGGGCGGCGGAAAAAGGGTCGGCCCCCGGTTGACGCCGACCCTCACTTGACAACCAGCCCGATTTTTTTCGCCAGATGGACGGCCTGTTCCGCGGAGACGATCGCCCCGGGCAAGTCTTCGATTCTGACGCCGATCCCCTCCAGGATGCTGCTGCTGAAATCAATTCCCTTGAGCGGGGTTCCCGACATTTGTACCTGCTTCAAATCACAGTTCTGAAATTGTGTAGACATGATTTTTGCTTGTTGAAAATCAGCGTTTTTCAGGTTGCATTCATCAAAAATCACCTTGTCAAAGTCAGATAATCGAAACGAAGCATAACTGCCATTGCATTTTTGAAAGAGGACATTCCTGAAGGTGGCGCCGCTGAAGCTCATCCCCAAAAGATTGCATTCGATGAATTCAACCCGGTGGATGACAGCCCTGACAAAGTCGACATTTGACAACTTGCAGTTGGTGAACCGGATATCCGTCAAGTCCAACTGTTCAAAGGCCACATCCTTGAAAACCACATTATTGAATACGCACTGTCTGAACAGCAGATGATCTGCCTTCTCACCTTCAATCAGGCAGTTTTTCACCGATATCAGGGCAAAAGCATCATCATGGGCGAGACGAATACCCGAAAGATCCCTTTCATCCAGGGATTCCGGGATTTTGGGCGGGGCTGTTTTCTCATTCATATCATTGCTCCCGGTTCCATGCGCCGGATGGGTCTGCTTCATTAAATTCGCCTGGGGATGTTTGCATCACCTGAATCAATCATTCCGTGGTACTCCTGCAGGGAAAGCGGTGCCCGCTCTGCGCCACAGGCCTCCACCATCGTGCTGATGCCCTTCGCGCTGGCAAGTGCGGCGGCCATCGTGGTAATATATGGAATTTTTTTCCTGATGGCGGCTTTCCTGATGTAGGAGTCGTCATGCTGGCTGCGTTTTCCGACCGGGGTGTTGATGACCAGCTGGATTTCCCCGTTCATGATGCTGTCCGTGATATTGGGACGCCCTTCGTATAATTTCCTGACGGCAGTGGACCCGATCCCGTTTTCCTGCAAGAATTTGTGCGTGCCGTCGGTGGCCATGATTCTGAACCCTGCCGCAATGAACCGTGCCGCAACGTCCAGCGCTTCCTTCTTGTCAGGATCCGCAACGCTCAGGAGAAGTGTGCCCGAAAGCGGAAGCGGGGACTGGGTGGCTTCCTGGGCCTTGAACCAGGCCACGCCGAACGTATCCGCCATGCCGAGCACTTCGCCGGTGGAACGCATTTCCGGACCGAGGACGGGATCGACTTCCTGGAACATGTTGAATGGAAAAACGGCTTCCTTCACGCCAAAATACGGAATGACCGATGCCTTCAGTCCCGATACCGGAGACGGTTTGCCTGTTTCTCCCGCGAGCATGATTTCCGTGGCGATGCGGGCCATGGAGAGACTGCAGATTTTCGAAACCAGCGGGACGGTTCTGGATGCGCGGGGATTGGCTTCGAGCACATACACCTTGCCTTCCGCAATGGCGTACTGCATGTTCATGAGCCCGACCACGCCCAGTTCCTTCGCGATTCTCCTGGTGTAGGTCTCAATGGTATTCAAGTGTTCCGGCGAAATGCCAACCGGCGGGATGACGCATGCGGAGTCTCCGGAATGAATGCCGGCCAGTTCGATGTGCTCCATGATGGTCGGCACGAAGGCATCCAGGCCGTCGGCGATTGCATCCGCCTCCACCTCGGTAGCTTCTCTCAGGAACCGGTCTATGAGGATGGGCCGGTCCGGCGAAACACCGATTGCGGCCGTCATGTACCTGCGAAGCATCTCCTCGTCGCGGACCACTTCCATCCCGCGGCCGCCCAGCACGTAGGAAGGGCGCACCATCAGCGGATATCCGATTCTGTCGGCAATGGCCAGCGATTCATCCATGGTCACGGCCATGCCGGATTCAGGCATGGGGATCTCCATTTTTTCCATGATTTTACGAAAACGGTCACGGTCTTCAGCCAGATCTATGGTATCCGGGGATGTGCCCAGTATCCTGACGCCCGCCTTTTCCAGTTCTGCCGCGAGGTTCAGCGGGGTCTGGCCGCCGAACTGCACGATGACGCCAATGGGCTGTTCCTTTTCATAGATGCTCAGGACGTCTTCGACTGTGAGCGGTTCGAAATACAGCTTGTCTGAGGTGTCGTAATCGGTGGACACGGTTTCCGGATTGCAGTTGACCATGACGGTCTCGAAACCCATGTCCCGCAGGGCGAAGGCGGCGTGAACGCAGCAGTAGTCAAATTCAATGCCCTGTCCGATGCGGTTTGGGCCGCCGCCGAGAATCATGACCTTCTTCCGGTTCGAAACCGGGGTGCTGTCGGGCGCATTGTAGGTGGAGAAATAGTAAAAGGCATTCTCCACGCCGCTGACCGGGACGGGTTCCCACCCCTCAACCACGCCCAGGGCCCTCCGTTGTTCACGTATTTCAGTTTCGGTCGATTTCAGCAGTTTCGCCAGATATCTGTCGGCAAATCCGTCTTTTTTCGCTTGGACCAGCAGCGTGTCGGGTATTTTGTGCCCGGCATGCGTGAGGATTTCCTCTTCAAGTTCCACCAGTTCCTTCATCTGTTCAAGGAACCAGGTCTTGATGTAGGTGAGACGGTGCAGCTCTTCCACAGTCGCGCCCTTGCGCAGGGCTTCATACAGGATGAACTGGCGTTCACTGGTTGCTTCCGTCAGCAATGACAGGAGGTCTTCGAGTGACTGCGTGTGAAAGTCTTTCGCGAAGCCCAGGCCATACCGGCCGATTTCAAGGGACCTCACCGACTTCTGGAAGGCCTCCTTGTAGTTTTTGCCGATGCTCATCACCTCGCCGACCGCGCGCATCTGCGTGCCAAGTCGATCGATGGCGCCCGGGAATTTTTCAAAAGCCCAGCGCGGGAATTTGACCACCACATAGTCGCCGGAAGGTTTGTACTTGTCGAGGGTGCCTTCCTTCCAGTACGGAATTTCGTCCAATGTGAGACCGGCTGCCAGCATCGCGGAAATAAGGGCTATCGGGAAGCCGGTGGCCTTGGAGGCCAGGGCGGAAGAACGCGACGTGCGCGGATTGATTTCTATGATGACTACGCGGCCTGTTGCCGGATCGTGCGCAAACTGGACGTTGGTGCCGCCGATGACCTCTATGGCCTCCACGATGGAGTAGGCGTACTGCTGCAGCCGCTTCTGCAGTTCCGTACTGATTGTCAGCATCGGCGCGGTGCAGAAGGAATCCCCGGTGTGCACGCCCATGGCATCCACATTTTCAATGAAGCAGATGGTCAGGAGCTGGTTCTTCGCGTCCCTGACCACTTCCAGTTCAAGCTCTTCCCAACCGAGCACGGATTCCTCCACCAGTATCTGCCCGATAAGGCTGGCAGCGATGCCGCGGCTGGCGATGGTCTGCAGTTCCTCGACATTGT
>CAZFWQ010000032.1:0-18327 GCA_964522755.1 uncultured Oscillospiraceae bacterium
GGTTCCCTCCGCGTGAATGCCGAAGACATCGGCCGCATCTTCCTCGTTGGCTATCAGCAGATCGACGGACGACATGAGGCCTGCCATCACCTGTCCTGCCTTGTCGCGGCTCCATAGCTTTTTCCGGTAGTTCAAATCGCAGCTGACGGGGATGCCGGACGCTTTCGCTGTTTCGCAGGCCTTCAGGCATATGGCGGCGACATTGGCCCCAAGAGCCGGCGTGATCCCGGTAAAGTGAAACCAGTCGGCTCCCTGCAGAATCTTCGTCCAGTCAAAATCCGAAGGTGAGGCTTGGGCGATGGATGAACCGGCTCTGTCGTAAATGACATTGGAAGGGCGCATGGAGGCGCCTTTTTCACAGAAGAAGATACCAAGCCTGTCTCCACCGCGCACGATGCCCGACACGTCGACGCCATATTTTCTGAGTTCATTCAGGCAGGCATCTCCAACGGCATGGGCAGGGAGCTTTGTGACATAGGACGCTTCAATGCCGTAATTGGCCAGGGACACGGCGACATTTGCCTCCGCGCCGCCATACTGCAGATTGAATGATTTCGCCTGAACGAATCTTTCATATCCTGGCGGGGACAACCGCATCATCACTTCTCCGAAACATACCACCCTTGCCATAAATCCCACACTCCTTCTCTGTTTTGCCTTTTCCGAGTTTATCCGGCTGCTGTTGACTGGTTATCTCATGAATCCATCCGGCTGCTGTTGACTGGTTATCTCATGAATCCATCCGGCTGCTGTTGACTGGTTATCTCATGAATCCATCCGGCTGCTTGCCGTCGGGCATCTCCGTGCGCCATCCTTATGTGCAGGCTGGACGTCACAATTCCAGTCTCGCGGCTTCGATGGCTTTGATATAAGCCCGCGCCGTCCGGGTTATCAGCGCATAATCACCTGTCAGGGAACCTTTTGTCAGTTCGCTGCCCACGCCAAGCGCCACTGCCCCGGCCTTGATCCAGCTTCCCGCATTTTCCGGTGAAACGCCTCCGGTCGGCATGAACCGTGCTTGCGGAAGGGGCCCCAGGAACGCCTTGATGATTGCCGGACCGAAGAGCACTGCGGGAAAAACCTTCAGGATATCCGCTCCCGCCTCCATCGCCCTCACGGCTTCCGCCGGCGTCATGATTCCGGGCATGTAGGGTATGCGGTAACGGTTGCAGAGCTTTGCCGTCCCTTCGTCCAGACAGGGGCTGATGATGTACTGCGCTCCCGACAGGATGGCGATTCGGGCGGTTTCGGCATCCAATACCGTTCCCGCGCCCAAGATAAGGCCGTCGCCTTCATATGTTCTTGCCAGTTCCTCGATGGCTTTGTGGGCCCCCGGAACGGTGAAGGTGATTTCCAAAGCGCCGACGCCGCCTTCCAGGCACGCCGCGGCTACACGCCTTGCCTGTTCGATGTTTTCAGTCCTGACAATGGCTACCATCCCTTGCCGGATGATGCTGGCCAAAACCTGTTCCTTGTTCATCTGCTTCTCCTTATTCCTTTTCTTTTTCTACTTTTCCCTTTCCTATTTTCCCTTTTTTTCCAATTCACAGTGCAGCGATTCATCTTTTCACATTTTCAAGCAACGTCTCTTGCATTCGAACCCAAAACCGGATTTCCCATCAGGCATCCACGATGATTCTGCAGGGTGCGTTGTTCTGTGCGGTCATGAAAACCGGGAAACAGTACAGCTTGAATTTTATTGTGGGTATCATGAAAACATTCACAAGGTTTTCAACGGCATATGCCTTGTTGTCAGCAAGGTACTTGTCGATTTCATTGTGTTCCGGCCCTCCTGCGCCCCCGTATACGCCGGGAGAATCGACGAGGATCAGCGAGGCGCCTTTCCGGACAAGGCATTCAATAAGGGATTTGTCCACCCATGGGCTGCCTGAGTAGGCAGGAGTTCCCCTGTACTTCTCCCAGCCGGTCTTGAGCAGGACGGAATGGCCAGGCTCCACAAGTCCCAGGCCCGGCATGTTTTCCAGATTGATTTTTTCGGCGCCGGCCGTCAGATCCAGCATGATGCAGTCCGTCACAAGGCAGTCAGGGGATGACGTGTTTCCCTGGTAATACAAATCCATATGGGTAATGTCCGGAGTGAGTCCATATGTTTCAATCGGTGCCGTCAAATCAATCATGTGCGGTTGTCCCTTCTTGCGCGTATGCATCATCGCATGCCGCAGGTGGAAAAGAATGCCTCATCACCATTGTATCCATGATTTGTCCAACTGGATATCATGAAATGTGTGCATCATGAAATGAGTGCATGTTTATTTTTTTTCAGGCAACAAAGGGCAGCCGGTTGCCTTGCCGATATCATGACGTTATGATATCCTCCACTCATCGCATAATTCCTGAGGAATCCTGCAAAAAAACCCGATGAATCGAGTTTTACACGAGAATGCCCATGTCACATATGCGAAACACACACAATGATGCATGATTGTTCTTGTGTCTTGCTCCAATGGAGGCGGGAATATGGATATCATACATGAACAGGAAAAAGCAACAAGGGTCCGCAAACGATGCGACGTCCTCGTGGCCGGCGGGGGCATCGCAGGCATAGCAGCCTCTTTGGCGGCGGCAAGGCGCGGGGCGGATGTCATCCTTGTTGAAAAGCAGTGCGCGCTTGGCGGACTTGCAACGCTGGGACTGATTACGATCTATCTGCCGTTATGTGACGGAATGGGACACCAGATAATTTGCGGAATAGGCGAAGAGCTGCTGAAACTCTCCATCCGGCACGGTTCGGAGGCCCTTTACCCGAAAGCCTGGCTCGAAGGCGGAAGCATTGAAGAGAAAAAGCTGACAAGGTATCAGGTTCAGTACAACCCGTGGATGTTTGCGATGCTGGCCGAGGAACTGCTCCTTGCCGCTGGGGTGGAAATTCTTTACGACACCCATATCACGGGCGTACAGATGAAAAACGCGCATATTGCAGCCGTGATGCTGGATAACAAGGAAGGCCATTGGGCAGCTGCGACCCATACCGTAGTGGATGCAACCGGCGATGCGGACATCTGCAGGTTTTCAGGTGAAAACACCGGTTCTTTCCGGGAGAACAGGTTTGCGGCATGGTATTACCAGTCGGGGAAAGATGGCGTGAAGCTTCAACCTTATGCAACGCCGCTATATGAGCTGCTTCCTGAGGAAGAGCGGCGTTACGACGGCAACCTGACCGAAGATGTCAGTGCGATGGTCATCGACGGACATCAGGGCATTCTGGCGCGAATTTTGAAAATGCGTGCGAAAACAGGGGATGAAACGCTTGTCCCCGTTTCCTTGCCCATGGTTCCTTCTTTTCGCATGACAACACGGCTCAGGGGTGCCTATGAACTGGATGAATCGGAAGAAGGGCGGACTTTCGAGGACAGCGTGGGCATGACGGGAGACTGGCGGAATGTGGGACCGATCTTCAACATCCCCTTCAGGTGCCTGTTCGGGAGGATTCCCAACCTCATTGCGGCAGGCCGCTGCATCTCCGTCACCACAGCCATGTGGGACATCACACGGGTCATTCCGGTCTGCGCCGTGACAGGCGAAGCGGCCGGAACTGCCGCCGCCCTGCTGGTCCGGGACGGATGCGGTTCGTATCGGGACGTCGGGATTGGCCGATTGCAGGGTTTGCTGCGTGCGAACGGAGTCAGAATCAACCACACGGCATGATGCCGGCCTGTGCGAAACCTCCCGGAATAGTGCCCTGGTCCCATCCCTGCAGGCAAAAGGCGGATCTGATCAGGATGATAGTGTGATACACTGTGAAAAGATGGTTCATCGGAGGGGAGGGTCTGCAGTGCGCGCTTTGAAAAACATGATGATAGCTTTTGCAAGTCTGCTCCTGATCGTCCTCATGGTGACGCCTGCTTCCGCCATCACCAAGACACTGCGGGAGAAGATGACGGATCCGGCTGTGACGGAACTGCAGAAGAATCTCCTTGTTTTGGGGAAATTCCCTGTAAAGTCGAAAACAACCGCGTATTTTGGCACTGTTACGAAAGCGGCCGTGCTGAAATATCAAAAAGCCAATGCCTTGAAGGCTGATGGGCTTGTCACTCCGAAACTATTCAAGAAAATCAGTGACGGCGCCAATAAAATACGACTGCAGTCAAAGGCTGCGGTAAAGAAAACGCCCTTGACACCTGAAAAGGGGACAACACCTGCAACAGGGAAGGCCTCGGCCGCAGGAACGACAACTTCCGGCGCGGTGCAAGCGAATGCGGCGGAAACAACGCCACCGGCCATTCTGTTCATAATGGCGGATACCACGGGTTCCGCCATTGAACTGAAGGATGGGGCCAAGACTGCGGAACAGCTGCCTGCGACGGATCCGCTTGCGGCAACCGTACCGGCCGATCCCGCATCAGCCGATGGGACGTCGGTATCACGGGGCGGCGCTTCCGGACTGGGTTACCTGTGCAACTGGTTCGAGGAGGGGCAATACCTTTTCCCGACCGGCATGGATGCCATCGTGCATGATATCGGGACCGGACTGTCGTTCGGGATCAATCACACCATGACGAGTGCCAACCATGCCGACAGCGAGACAAAGACGGCCGAGGATACGCGAATCATGCTGGCCATCTGGAACGGTACGTTCAAATCGACTCCGCGGCCGGTCATCCTTATTGTCAATGGCAGGGCCTTCGCGGCATCGGTTGCCGGCAAGCCGCATTGCGGCCTCGATGCGCTTCCGTATCTAGCAAAACTTGTAAACGGGGATGCGTACGGCGATTATGTCGGACGTGAGAACTGCGATAAAATCAAGGGAAATGAAATGAACGGGCACTTTGATGTCCATTTTTACAAAAGCCGAAATCATTTCAACAATCTGGAAGACCCGGCTCACCAGCAGAATGTTCTCACCGCAGACGCATGGGCCAGGGCGAACCTGGTTGATGGCGCACTGCCCGGTCTATTGCCGAACTAATAAATTCGAACTTCAAGCATGAAACAGTGGAACCAAGCATGATTTATCTTTTTACAACGCATGGCAACGCCGGATTTGCATGAATCCGGCGTTTTCACGCCAACCGGGCGGGATGCCGGGGAATTTACATTTCTTTTCCCGTTTCAGCCTGTTCAAAGATGGCTATTGCTTCTGAAAACCGTGCCTTCAGGGTATCCGGGGAATACGTGCCGTCTTTGGCCGACTGCGACACGGCACGGGCTGCTTCCACGGCGGATGCCGACATCCTTGCGGTCCTCTGAAGGGACAATGTTTGGTTGTACGTGGCGCGGGCCACATATGCGGCGGTCTGCAAAACGTCGAGGGTTATGTGTTCGATGCCTTCCGCATGGCGGATCAGTTCGGCGTTGTTTCTGATGACCAGTTCCATTGCCATGATGGTCTGCAGGTTCGCCACGGACATTTGCCTCATGTCGCCGCTCTTTCGCCGCAACACCTGAATGATTCTGTCATTGATGAATTGGACCGATTCGGAATGGCAGTCCTGGGCGGTTCCGGATGCAATGGCTTTCTCCGCAGCGGCGATGATTTCACCGCAAACGTTCATTTCATTATCCAGAGAGGCAGTGAGTTCCCTTAACGCCGCCTGTTCAATGCCCAATGTGATGTTGTCGTTTTTCAGCATGGATTTATGGGCGTCCAGTGTCTCCACCGCATCACCTATGGATTTGTCCAGTTCCTGGAATTTTGAGAAATAGGCTTTGGCCGGGTTGAAAATCCTGTTCATCAGCCCCTTTGCCTTGAAATCAATCCCTTCGGGATTCAGCCCCCGCATCAGGTTATGGATGGACTTGATGCCGTTTTCAACGGCCGTGCCGTTATCGCCCGCGCTGGAAGAATCTGAAATGGAAGCCTGCATCAGCCGGCTTTTCTGTGCGCCCGCACCCATGGTCCTGTCGCCGATGGATGTTATCAGGTCAACCAGTTCCAGCCTTTTTGAAAAAGCAGTCCCGGCCGTCTGAATCTCCGAGAGGAGGCTTTGCGCACGGAGTGCCAGGGAATGGTCTCCGGTGTCCATCATGTTTCCTCCGCAGGATGTGTCCTGTATTCGTCCATCGGTATTCGTCATTATACAACTGGCTTCTTCAGGCTTCCTACATCTGGGCGTTGAAGAGCTGCGCCAGCTTGTACACGACATCCTCCGAATCCGCGTTGATGCCGGCGGCTTCGTTGATGCTGGAAAGGGCCTGCAGCACCTTGATGTTCGCATTATAACCGATGGTGTATATTGGAATTTTCAATGCCCTCATCACATCTTCGACATCCTTCATTTCATGTCCCTGATTTGAGTCGCCGTCCGTGAGGACAAAAAGCATCAAGGCCGCGTCCGGATGCAGGGCCCGTTGTTCCATCAGCATTTTTGAGGCGACGATGATGGAGTCGTACATGGCCGTGCCGCCGTTTGCCTGCATATCCGTGACGGCTCCCGCAAAAAACGATCTTTGGCTGATATCGAATTTTCCTATCGGGAGGCAGATCTGCACGTCATTGGAAAAAGTGACCAGTCCGATGGAATTCTCCTTGCTGATGTATTGCGCCCCGTTCAGAAGTGATTTTTTCAGGCTGTTCATGGATTCGCCTTCCATGCTCCCGGAGGTGTCCGCCACAAAGACGGCAATCGTTTCCCTGGCGGCGTTCTTTTTCTCTTTCCACAACTTTTGAGCCTGCTCCACAGCCGAACCGTCAATCGATTTCACCATGGGCTGGTAATCGTCAAGATTGTT
Source organism: uncultured Oscillospiraceae bacterium (assembly GCA_964522755.1). GTDB lineage: Bacteria > Bacillota > Clostridia > DSM-8532 > DSM-8532 > JAEWSN01. The sequence continues at coordinate 6,691 of CAZFWQ010000032.1, forward strand.
GAATCCGTAATCCGTCGCCAGCTGCTGGGATGCCCCGCTCTTGCAGAATTCATTGAACATGTCCAGTATTTCCGTTTTTACGGCGGACAACTCGCCCAGCGCGTACAACGGGCTGTCATGACGGTAGCCGAAAGGCGTGAACACATAATCCGTCCGCAAGGAGGGTTCATTGGCATACGTCTGGTATTCCATGACAAACCCGTCCAGCACGCCTGATTTTGCCGAATCACGCATTTGCAGCGTCGTATAGGCTACAAACGGGATGTTTGCCTGAAACTTCTGGAACCCGGTGATGGCATTGTCACTGAGCAGGTTCGCCTTGTCAAAGCGGTCAAGGACGGACACCAGCAGGTTGAGTCCGGTTGAACTCGCGAACGGGTTGGTGTATCCCAACGCCAATTCGTTGTTGACGACTGCATCCACAACAGTTTCCGCGTTGACGGAGCCGTATTTTTTCGAGATTTCATCCATTTTTGCCTTCGTCAGCAGAATTCCGGGTACGTTTCCCGTCAGCCGCCGGTCTACCAGTTTCACTGCCAGGCCGTTTGCCCGGATGATTTCCCCCCATAGCTCATTGGAAGGGGAAAAGGCATCGGGGATGTATTTGCCGGAGACGATGTAATCTGTTCCCATGCCGGACGCGATTCCGCGGATACGGACCGAAACGGTTCTGCCATCCACCTGCTGACCGGAAGCGTTGAATTTTTTTGCCACGTCGACCAGCCATCCGTCTTTGCCGGTGCCCGCTTTTTCCGTTGAAGAGAATATCTCGACGAAAGCCTGCGTGGCGTTGTCCACCTGCGGAGGATATTTGTCTATCTCCGGCAGGGCGTCCTTGACGGCGGAAGGCGCGATGCTTATTTGTTCCTTCCTGGGGGCGACAGTGCTGACCGAGATGTCCGAATACAGGCGGTCCAGCTTTTTTACGGCATTCTCGACGGAGATGACGGATTTGGTCTTCCCGATGTTCTTCGTGGCGGAAATTCCAAGATAAACCAGTCCGAACACAACGGCGAAAATGACCAGAAGGACGCCGACAATATTTCTGGAGCCTTTGTTTTCGTTCATTTTCTACGCCACCTTTCTTTCACGGACCGGGTGCAACAGCATGCAGACCTTCGGGGTGAGATCATTTGTACAGTTTGGCTTGGGTGGTCAATGCGTCCAATGCCTTGATGGCTTCCATGTTCTTAATTGTTTCCGCATCGAAACTGTCCATCCTGGAAGTTTCCAACAGCAGCATGTCCAGTTTCAGTAAAATCTCCTCATTGTTTTCCACAGCGTTTCCGACAAATGCGATATACTCCCCGTATACGCCTGTTTTCGTCTGTATCAGGCTCTCCGAAAAGGTTTTGCTGAACCTTCCCTGCGTTATCCTCATATAGTCCTCATAGTCAAAAGCGGTTATTTTGTTTGTGACGCTCCTGATTCCCGAATAGAACAATTCCCCTACGCCACGCAATACGTCCCTGAATTTGATATAGCTGATCTCTTCCGCATTGAATTTCTGAAGGAGAATATTCCGAAGGGTTTCATTCTTTTCACCAAACCGTTCAATCTGGTCCGCCATGACTGCGATATTTGCGCGAAACACTTCTTTGTCGGACTGGCCGAGAAGCGCTTTCTTCAATTCGTCGGCAATCTCCGCTTCACTTTTTGGAAGGTCCTCTTTTTTTTCACGGGCGATGATGAGCAGGCTGCCAAGCATTAACGCGCCCCCGCTTGCGAGTGCAACAGCCCATCCGGCTGCGATCATGGGCCAGCTGCCGGCAAACAGTGATAACTTCAAGAGCCCGGGTGAAAAGGCGATGACATTGACGATAGCCACAGTCAAGATCAATATCAGAAGCCTGGTCAATCTCCTGTTGTCCATTTCGTTCATCCCTCCACATTTCCAATGCCGGGTTTTCATTCGTCCACCCAATCACGACGCATGCGGTTCAGGGTGTTGCGGGCGGCGTGAATGCCATCCTGGTCTCCTCCCCGCGCGGCTGCCTCCAGCAATGTCAGCTCACTGAGGAAATCAAGCAGCTGCAGGCTCCCGGCTGCACCGCGCAGACGATGCGTGCGGCTGGTCAGCTCATCCCGGGTCATGGTTGGCTGCAACATGATAATTTCAGCCAACTCTTGTAAAAAAAGGTGGATCAGGTCGATGACTTCGTTGCGCGACATGCCCGGAATCCGAGTGAGGATGCGGATGGACGCTGTGGCAGGGTGACCTTCCGGCCATCCTGCGGCATCGGTTTCACCAGTGGATCCTGCTTCCGCCGCAGCACCGGGTTCCATTGAAGCATCCGATGCCACTGCGACATCGAGTTCTGTGGAAACGGATTTCATGGCAGGGTTGCCCGTTGCGACGGGAGCATTCGTTTTTACAACAGTCCTGGGCAGTGCTTTTGTCGGGCGCATGTATCCCAGCTGCTTCATGAGTGCATCCAGCCGCGCGAAGAGGACGGCCATGGTGATTGGTTTTCCGATATGTTCATCCATTCCCGCTTCAAGACACTTGTCACGGTCCGAGGACAAAATGCGGGCAGTCAGGGCAATGATGACGGCCTTCCTGCTGCTGCCTGAACCCCGGATGATCCTGGCTGCCGCGAAACCATCCATCACGGGCATCTGGCAGTCCATGAAGATGATGTCGTAGGCATGGTGCTCACAAGCCATGACCGCCTCCATGCCGTCATTGGCCGTATCACAGGAAAGCCCGTATGTCCGGAGCAGGTTTTCAAACACGATTCTGTTTGTCGGATTGTCTTCAACCAGTAAAATGGATGGCAAAGGCAAGCCTGAAGAATTGACAGTATCTTCTAGCCCGCCGGAATCCCTGAACCTGTCCGTGAAGCGGTAATTTCTCATCCCTTTTGTGGGATCATACCCTTCCGATTCCATTGCGAGCTCAGGCGCCTCTGGTTCGTCAGGCATTTGTATTTTTACGGATTCATGGATGAGGTCCGTCTGCATTGACAATGAAGCGTCCGTCGATTCCGCATGTTCACGCTCGTGAACCGATTTCATGAGAAGGAGCAGGTCATGATGACGGAAGGGGCGCGTGAGCGTGCCCTGGACCTGGTCTCCCAGCCGGACCGCGGATGGATCCCTCTGCGCATGGGAACCAAGCAGCAGAATCGGCACCCTGTCACCAGCCGGCAGGTTCCGAAGAAGCTCGATGAAGGCTTGAACGGGATAATCCGTCAACGAGGTGCTGAGCAGGATGAAATCAAATATCCGGCTGCCTGTCATGCGGGAAAGAGCGTCAACTGCGGAGTCCGCCGAAACGCAGTCATATCCTGCGGTGGTGAGGTAGTGGCCCAGGATGCGGCTTTGCATGCGGCTGCCTTCAACAATGAGGACGCTGCCATGGCCGTAAAGCGCACGGAAAGGGGGCGTGCCCTTGCCGGCATCCTGATCCTCCTCAGGCAGGGGGAAAGCGATGTGGCAGGAGAAGGAGGAGCCCTTGCCTTCGTGACTTTCCACGGAAATCCGCCCGTGCAGCATCTCCACCAGGCGGTGGGTGATGGCGAGGCCCAGCCCTGTCCCGCCAAAGCGGCGGGTTGTGGAGCTGTCCGCCTGGGTAAATGGCTGATACAGCTGCCGGATTGTGCTGCGGGACATCCCGATGCCGGAGTCGGAAACACGGAAGACAAGTCCGACTTCCGCATCCCCGGATGATTCCGCGGTTGTTTTGCCTGCCGTCTGCACCAGCATCTGCATTTGGCCGGGAAAACCATCCGTCGCCAGATAGGGGAAGACGGATCCGGCTATGGATGCCATGTCGCCGCCTTCCATGGAAGCCGCCCCGGTGAATTCGTTTTCCTCCGGGTCGGGGAATACCTCGACCAATACGTCGCCTTGCATTGTGAATTTGATTGCGTTGCTGATGAGGTTCGTCAGGATTTGCTCCAACCGCGCAGGATCGCCCATGATGGTTTCGGGCAGCGAGGGGTCGATCAGGATGCCAATCTCAACACCCTTTGCCTGTGCGTTCGGCATGTGCATCACGGCTGCCCGTTCAACGCATGTGTGCAGGCTGAACGGTATGCGTTCAAAGGACAGGTGCCCGGCCTCGATCTTCGAATAGTCGAGGACGTCGTTGATCAGGAACAGCAGCATGTCCGATGCAGTTTTGGCTTCCTGTACGTAATTCCGCTGTTCATCTGAAACCAGGGTTGTTTCCAGAAGGTCAAGATAGCCAATGATTGCATTCATCGGCGTGCGAAGCTCGTGCGTCATGTTCGCCAGAAACCGGCTTTTTGTCAGGCTGCCATCCTGAGCCTTGCGGGTGGCTGCATTCAGGGCGAAATCAGTCTGGCGCCGCTCATGGGCCAGGGTCATGATGAAATTGACCGCATCAAGAGTCGTCCTGTCATCTTCCGACCAGGTTCGGTTCAGCTGGAAATCTTCGAAAAGCAGGAGGGCAACGGGCTTATCCGATATGCGCAGCGTCTGGGCCGCCCAAGGGTGAAGGATTTCCGGTTTTTCGCCCATACCGGGAGCCGGAGCGACATCCTCGGCGCAAGTATCGAAATGCGACAGCGTTTTCATCAAATTGGCCAACTGCGACAACCCCTTGCAGCGCCGGTCTGAAATAATGGGTATGCCGTTTCCTGTGAATTGCATGTCCTGGGCATTCCATTCCTGGCAAAGCCGAAGGCTTCCGTCATATTGATAGGTGAACAGGCTGACGCGGTCGAGGTCAAGATGCTGTCCTGTCAATCCGAGGGCATTGATGTAAGCCTGCCCGAGGTCTGCCGGATGATAAAGCTGCAGCAGCATGTCGAGAACGAGGGCCTGCCGCTCTTGGCCGGGATTGCGCTTTTCCTTTGCCTCCCTTTTATGGCTGATTGGCTCCGGATCGGCTGCGAGAAGGCTTCCCTGAATACTTGACAGGTCAGGGACGTCCCTTTCATCTGACAGGGCAGTGACGTCACTTTCGTCCGACAGCTCGGGATGGCCCTTTTTGAACTGGCTTGAATTACCCATGATTTTCCATCCGTTCAAGCCCGCCCGTTGGATGGCGCCGAACAAGGCGATCCGGATTCTCGGATTCTCGCCCTTGAGCGATGCGATATGCGCCTTCATTGTTGCGCGTTTCGTATGGCCCTCCGCGGGACAACCGCTTTTGATTGGCGTCAGGCCCTCGCTCTGCACGCATGAGCGGACCTGTTTTTCCTCCACATAGATGAGCGGGCGGATGAGGATGATATCGGAACGGCTCAGATGCGTGACGGGCGAAAAACAATGCAGCCGTCCCTCATAGATGAGCGACAGCATCATCGTTTCGATCGCATCGTCCATATGATGACCGAAAGCCACCTTGTTGCACCCGAGTTTCTTCGCCGTGGCGTGGATGGTTCCCCGTTTCATTTTGGCGCACAATGCGCAGGGGCTTTTCTCTCTCCTCGTTTCAAAAACCACCTTGCCGATGTTTGTTTCCTCGATATGCCAATTCACGCCGAGTTTCTGATAAAAAGCTACGAGTGATGCGGCGTCGAAATCCGGAAAACCAAGGGTCAGCGTAATGGCGGTAATCTGGAATTTCACCGGCAGGAACCGCTGGAGCTCTTTCAGTCCCATCAGCAGGACCAGGCTGTCCTTTCCCCCTGAAACGCCGACGGCAATGTGATCACCCTCTTCGATCATCCGGTAATCCTCAATGGCCTTGCGCATGTTGGAAAGAATTTTCTGCAACATGGATACTCCTTCTAAAAAAACATATATTCAATTGTACTCTAATTATCTGAAGCGCCTCAAGACGGTGCATGCCAATTATTGCAGGCATTGCCGACATTGCAGGCATTTCACACATTGCGGGCATAAGGGAGGCACATCATGGAAGGCATGCATATCAGGACCACGCCGCGAAATCCGGAATCTGCAGGGGTGGACAGCAGGGGCGTCCTGCGCTGGGTGAAGGCGCTGGAAGAGGCTAAACTGGAAGTACATGGATTTGTCATGCTTCGCCATGGCGAGCCGGTCGCGGAGGGATGGTGGAATCCGTACGCTCCGGAAACACCTCATATCCTGCATTCACTTTCCAAGAGCTTCACATCCACGGCAATCGGCTTTGCGGTATCCGAAGGATTGCTGACCGTTGAGGACACGGTTGTCTCCTTTTTCCCCGACAAGTTGCCGGATGCACTGACAACAAATGCCCGGGCCATGAAAGTCAAACATCTCCTGATGATGGGCACCGGCCACAAGGCGGATTTCACCGACTCGGCCTTCGCACGGGCAGACGGGGACTGGGTGCGGAATTTCTTTGAACATGCACCTGAAGAGGCACCCGGCTCATTGTTCGTCTACAACAACATGGCCACGTACATGTGTTCGGCCATTGTCACGAAACTGACCGGACTGTCTGTGCATGATTACCTGATGCCGCGCCTTTTCATTCCGCTGGGAATTGGGAATCCCTACTGGACGGCTTGCCCGAAAGGAAATTCGGCCGGCGCCTTCGGGCTCAGGCTTACCACAAGGCAGATTTCCCGCTTCGGGCAGTTCCTGCTTCAGAAAGGCATGTGGGAGGGGAGGCAATTGCTTCCCGCCTCATGGATTGAGGAAGCATCAGGCATACGCATCAGTTCCGCCGGGCCCGATGACAAGGCGGATACGCCGGCCAATGAATGGAACGGCGGATACGGCTATCAGTTCTGGAAGTGCCTCGACGGCTCTTACAGGGCCGACGGCGCATTCGGCCAGATCTGCGTCGTCAGTGAAAAACACGATGTCGTCCTTGCCTTCAATTCCGGCATGAATGATGTCGGCCAGGCGTTGGGACTGGTATGGGAACATATATGGCCGGGCTTGTCCGATTCAGCTCTGCCGGAGAATCCTGAGTCACTGGCATTGCTCCTGGATAAACTGGGATCGCTGGCCATCGCTGGTCCGAAAGGGGATATTTCTCCTGACGCCGCCAGACGCTGGCAAGCCAGATTGCCGGAACGCGTTTCCTATTCCATGGAAGAGAATGCCCTGCACATATCGCAAATGGACCTTGCTGTTTCCGGAAACGTGGTGACGCTTGAAGCGTTGGGCCCGAAGGGTCACTTTACCGTGAAAGGCGCATTTGGACGATGGGAGCCGGGCACGGTGAACTTTTTCATCGGCATCGCCGAAGCGCCGGGTGACGAGGGTGCAGGTTTCGTGTCCGAATCCGGTGACGGGATCTTGCAAGTGCAAGTTCAGCAGTTATGCGGACCGGCATCCGCGTTGCTGAGCATCCGGCTGGACGGGGATCGCCTGCTGGTCGGAGGCAAGATGAATGCAACGTTTGGTCCGGCTGACTTGCCGATGCTGGAAGGCGTGAAGATTTGATTGGCCGTAAGGCATGGAATGCATGACTTGAGTGCATGAAGGCATGGAATGCATGACTTGAGTGCATGAAGGCATGAAGGCATGACTTGAGTGCATGAAGGCATGAAGGCATGGAATGCATGACTTGAGTGCATGAAGGCATGGAATGCATGAAATCAATGATGAGATGAAAAAACAGGCGGTACCCGAGTGGTTCCGCCTGTTTCATGCCGATCGCATGCAAACCTTACTTGAATTTGTCCTTCAGACTGTCGTTGATTGTCTGGCTGATGCCCCGGGCCATCTCCTGCGCGGAACGGGCCATGTCCTGCGCCGCCTTTCGCAGGTTGTCAGCCACTTCACGACCCTGCGCATGCCATTGGTCCTTGAACTCGCTGCCATGTTTGTGCCATTCTTCCTTGACGGCTTTCCAGTCGGGATTGTTTTTCCATTCCTCGCTCATTTTATTCCATGCATCACCCATCCAGCCTTCAGACCCGCTTCCGCTGCCGGAGGCCTGGCCCTTGACATCATCGCAATCCAGGTTGCCGCCGGCACTCGCATTGCCTTCGACATCTCCGCATTCCAGGTTGCCACCGGCATTCGCAGGACCGTTGACATCTCCGCAGTCGATGTTGCCGCCCGCCATGACGCTGCCGTTGACGTCACCGCAGTCGACATTGCCGCCGGCATTCACGGATCCGCCGACGTCACCGCAGTCCGCGTCTCCCGCCGCACTGAGGTTGCCTCCGACGTCGCCGCCATGGATATCTCCGTTCGCACTTGCGCTTCCGCTGATGTCACCGCATTGCAAGTCTCCGTAGCAGGTTACGTCAAGAGCCTCTCCGTCAAGCTTTGCCTTGAAATCCCCTCGCCCTTCCCGGCTTCCGTGCAGCCGCTGCCCAATAAAAGCGGCGATACGAAGGGTATCATCGTCCGGCCAGGGAATGAATGGGATTCCGGCAGAAGCAGTCGCACCTTCATCCTGTGGGGAGGCCTGTGAAAACGGAGGCACAGGTGGTAACACCATGACCGGGGGGGTGGGCATCACGGGGACTTTCAGGGTCATGGCTGCTGTCGCGGCAGCCACGGCTGCGGCTGTCTGTTTCTCAAGAACCGCGTCCAGAAGCCTTTCCGATTCTTCAAGCGAAATCTGTCCATCACGCAGCATTTCCAGAATGGAGCGTCCTGTTTCATTCATACCTGTTTCCTCCCTGACTTGAGCCGTTCCACGGCTTCTTCGACGGATATCTCCCTGCTCTTGAGGCGTCTGAGCACGTCGCTGTCTTCCGGCTCCGGAACCGGCTCCGGCTTCACGTCGTATCCCAGGCTGCGGATGACATTTTCCAATGCCTTTTTCACTGTCGGGTACGACAATCCCAGCTCTGACTGCACTTCGCGAAGGTTTCCCTGCGTGCGGATGAAAATCTCCACAAACCGCAGTTCTTCCTTGGAAAGCGCATTGAACGGGGAAAGCTCAAATTCACCCCGCACTGTGATGTCGCAGCTTTTGCAGCCCAGTTCGCGGACATGCATCCGGCCGCCGCAGACCGGGCAGGAACCAATCACTTCTTTACGCATGTTTACCTCCATGTCTGTGTAAATACAAATCCTGATGGGGACCCCTTGATTGCATTATAATGCACATGTTTAAATAAGTCAACAATATAATTGATATTATTAAATAATTAACCATAAAAGTTTAACTATATTTCGAATGTAATTCCATATATGAAGGCAGATGCTTTTATTCGTGGATTTCCATAATAAGGTTTTTCTTGAACCTGCAACCCTCATGAAGTATAATGATGGAACGGTTGTCGCCGGGGTGTAGCGCAGTTGGTAGCGCGCGTGGTTTGGGACCACGAGGTCGCCTGTTCGAGACGGGTCACCCCGACCAAAAGCCCGAAATGCTTTCATTGCAAAGCATTTCGGGCTTTTTCATTTTCCGGGGAACAACAATGAGGTCACGGGAAAATGCCAAAAATTCACGCATGGGACTCTGCCAAAATTTCGCATATTCAGGGTGGATTGACGACATAATCAATCGGCGATACAATCAAATTACATCATATGGAATTTAAGCAATACCTGTTTAGTGAACCTTCTACCGGAGGATTGCCTATGACATGGCATTATGCTTACAGTCAGGACCTCTGGCCGGCGATGATTTCGGGCACATTGACAATCATCCTGGGTATTTACAGCTGGCACCGGCGAAATGTACCTGGCGCCAAGGCGTTTGCCATCGGATGTCTTTTTGCCGTGATGTGGGTTATCGGCTCCTTTCTGGAAATTGCGGCATTGGACTTTTCAACCAAGGTTATTTGGCTGAAGTTTCACGCCCTGTGGCAAATCCCCATGGTAACGGCCCTTAGTTGTTTTTTTCTCGAATATGCGGGACTTGGCCGCTTCTTCACCCGCCGGAACCTGGTTCTGATTTCCATTCCTGCCATGCTGATTTTCATCCTGATGCTGACGGACAGTTATCATCACCTGATTTGGACTTCGTTTTCGATGGATGAATATGTCATTGCCCAATATGGCATTGCAACCTGGGTATCGATTTGGTATGCCAATCTGCTGGGCATGGTGAATCTCATTGCCTTGCTGAGGCTGACAATCGGAAATCCCCGATACCGCTGGCCAGTGGCGATCATGCTGTTCGGTCAAATCTCAGGCCGGATCATGTACGTGCTTGACACTTTTAATGATCGCATATTCAGCCCGGGTGAAGCAGTCCTTGTTGTAATAGGCCTTTCATGTTCTGCTTATGCCTTCGCCCTGTTTCATTTCCATGTTTTGGATCCGATTCCCCTGGCCCGCTCCGTTGTCATTGAGCAGATGACCGACGGCATGTTTGTGCTGGATTTGCAGGGAAATATAGTCGATTTAAATCCCGCCGCCACTAAAATATTGAAAAAACCCGCTTCCAGCCTATGCGGGCGAGTCGTGTCGGAAGTGCTGCCCGCAGGCTCCGGCATCGAGGCACAACCGGGCAGGGTTGAACTCGCCAAATCTGAAATATGTATTGGTGTGGATGAGGCTGCCCGGTATTACAGCCTGGGCCTCACACGCCTGATGGACGGACGTGGTGAAGGGCTTGGCCATCTCCTGCTGCTGCATGACGTGACCGGGCAGAGGCACGCGCAGGAACTGCTGATGCAGCAGCAGCAGGTCGTGGCCACGCTGCGGGAACGCGAGCGGCTGGCACGCGAACTGCATGACAGCATCGGGCAGGTCCTCGGCTATGTCAACATGCAGGCCCAGGCCGCTCAAAAATGGGCGGCGGCGGGCAACACCGTGAAGACCGTGCCCATCCTGGAACGTCTTGCCGAAGTTGCCCAGGATGCCCATGCCGATGTCCGTGAGTCCATCTTGGGCCTCAGGACAGGGATGGCATCAGATTGGAACTTCATTCGGGTCTTGCGGCAATACCTCGATCACTTCCAGTCTTCCTTCGGAGTCGCCACAGTCTTACGGCTGCCCGAAGAACTAAGGGGGGACATTTTAAATTCTGTCGTTGGAGTCCAGGTCATGCGCGTCATTCAGGAAGCGTTGACAAATGCCCGCAAGCATGGTGGCGCTCATGGCGTGAAGGTTGTATTTGAGCAAGGCGACGGCCATATCGTCATCAGTGTCGCGGATGATGGCAGGGGGTTCAGTCCGGCCGATTTGAATCCGGAGGCCGGCAGGCATTTCGGCCTGATGTTCATGCGTGAGCGGATGGCGCAGATCGGCGGGTCCGTTGTCATTGAGTCGCAGCCTGGCGCCGGTGCCACCATAAAACTGGATGTACCTGTCGGAACACAGTCAGGGGGCGCAGCTAAATGAAAATTTTGCTGGTTGACGATAACCGTCTTATGCTGGAGGGACTGCAGAACCTGCTGGAGGCACATGATGTGCAGGTGGCCGGCATGGCGGCGGACGGGCAGCAGGCCGTTGCCCTGGCGCGCACGCTCAAGCCGGACGTGATCCTGATGGATATCCGCATGCCGCGATGCGACGGACTGAATGCCACCCGGCTCATCAAGGCAGAAATGCCGGAAATGAAAATCGTTATCCTGACAACATCCACCGATGACCAGGATCTGTTTGAGGCCGTGAAATCCGGCGCCAGCGGCTACCTTCTCAAGAGCATCAGTGCCGAGACCCTTATTGAAGCACTGATACAGGCACAAGAGGGCATCCCTCCCTTTTCTCCCGGCCTGGCGGCAAAACTGCTCAAGGAATTTGCGCATCTCAGCGAGCCATCCAAGGCAGGCTCAACCGGAACGGGCTCATCTGTTAATGTTTCCGAGAAAAGTCATATCGCCGACGTGAACGGCAAACCGAGCGCCG
>CAZFWQ010000033.1:0-6259 GCA_964522755.1 uncultured Oscillospiraceae bacterium
CCTTCCCAGATAGTCCGGACCCACATTCAGAAGGTAATTGATGCCCCTTTCCTTCAAATGGTTCCGAAGTTCCCGGACCCGCTCCGCGGACTTCCAGTTCTGGTCGAACGATTTGTAGCCCCACGTATCATTCAGGGTGGCCGGGCTTTCATACAGCCCGTCTGACATGTACGCATCCGGGATCTCATTGTCACCCCAGGAGCGATAGTCCCCAAGGCCGTTTCCGATGCGGGAATTGACGAGGCACTCCGGCTGGAGGCTCTTGACCAGGTCGAACAGTTCCCGGCTTTGCGCGGCGCTGATGGTTCTCGGCGTATCGAACCAGATGAGGCAGATATCGCCATACTTCGTAAGGATCTCTTTCACTTGCGGCTTGATTTTGTCTTCGAAGCATTGGGCGTAGTTCTTCCTGCTGTTGTCGGGATACTCCCAGTCGTTTGTCCAGCTCATGGTGCCGACATTCGTATGCCCCGACAGGTATCCGCCTCCGTTGGGTTCGTGCCAGCCAAGGTCCTGGGAATAGTAGAGACCCAGCTTCAATCCGTGTTTCCGGCATGCATCGGCCAGTTCCGCGATGACGTCTCGTCCGAAGGGAGTGGCGTCCACGATGTTGAACTTGTCGACCTCGGATTTGAACAGGGCGAACCCGTCATGGTGCTTGGACGTGACGACCATATATTTCATGCCGCTCGCCTTGGCGAGTTTCACCCATTCTTCGGCGTCGAACAGGATGGGATTGAAGATGCCGGCCAGCTTGCCGTACTCCGCATGCGGAATTTCAAAATAGGACTGCGCCCACTCCCCAATGAAGGGCATACGCTTTCCTTTCCATTCTCCTGCCGGAAGAGAGTAGAGCCCCCAGTGAATCATCAACCCGTATTGCGCTTGCCGGAACCAGGTTTTGTTATCCATATTTTCCTCCTTATGATGATGATGCGTTGCCAGACGGATTTGTCGGGAACAAGGACATGCGGTCTGCTGGCGGATTTGCCGGGAACAAGGACATGCGGTCGGCCGCGGCTTGGATATGCAGGGAACCTGCGTATGTCGCGCCGAAGGCAGTGCTGCCGCCTAGCGGGTGATGCAGGCAAGGCCTCCCGTCTCCGGGAGACCTTGCCGATGACCATGCATGCCGGAACGCTGTGAGTCAGGATGGCGCGACAGTTGGAATGGCGGTTGGGAATGGCATTGGAAATGGCATTGGGAATGACAGTTGGAATGGCGGTTGGAGGGGCAGGCCAGCCGATAACAGCCTCAGATCCTGTTTCCGTCCGTGATGTCCCGACCGCCGTGCAGCTGCGGATAATAACTGGCGAACATGTATTTGGGCTCCTCATCGAATTCCATCTCAATGACCGTGACGCCCGCATTTGCATCGGGAATCGCAGTCGGCAGGTTTTTCAAGAGGATCCGATGTCCCTTGTGTTCAAATTCCAAAGGCGTCCCATCCTTGAGCAGGCGGACTGCTTTGGGCTCATTCAGATACCCGCCGATGGCCATTTCACCGCCTGTGGGCCATATCGAGTTCCACAGGAATATCGACTTGCCGTCGAAAGTGGCTTCTGCCACGCCGTTGCCACCGAAAGCCCGGTCTGTCCAGCCCTTGTTCCTGACCAGCTTCCCGTAAACGGCCTTGCCGTTTTCCTTCAGCCAATTCCCCACGGCGGTCAAAGGCGCAATGGCTTCCTCGGGAACGGACCCGTCCGGCATCGGTCCGATGTTCAGGAGCAGGTTCCCTCCCCCGCTCGCGCAGGTGGAAAGCATTTTCAGGATGCGCTGTGCGTTGTAGCTGTACGGAATCGCCTGCTTGCTGTCCACATAACCCCAGCTGATTCCGTTGAAGGTCATGCATGCTTCCCAGTCCCTGTCGATGGCCGTGATGTGTTCTTCCGGCGTGCCGAAATCTTCCGGCAGGTGGCTGCGGTCGTTGATGAGGATGTCCGGCTGCAGGGAGCGCATGTGCTGGTTCAGTTCCAGGGAATCCCAGCCTTCCCAGTTTTCCATGGGCAGGGAGACATCGTACCAGAGGATGTCAATCTTTCCATAGTTCGTCAACAACTCGGTATTGAGCGCGCGGATGTAGGCATTGAAGCGGGCACGGGCTTCCGTATCGAAGGCGCAGCGCCAGCCGTCGGGATGATGCCAGTCCATGAGAGAGGAGTAGAAACCGATTCCAAGGCCGAACTCCCGGCAGGCATCGACAAACTCCCTGACGATGTCGCGCTTGGGTCCATAATTCACGGAGTTGTATGGATTCGCCTTCGAATCCCAAAGGCTGAAGCCTTCGTGATGCCTGGTGGTGAGGACCATGTACTTCATGCCGGCTTTTTTGGCAAGTGCCGCCCATTCACGCGGGGCTCCCGGTTTCGGTTGGAAGTTGTCCGCCTTTTTTTCGTACTCTGCGATGGGAATGTTCTCCAGGGTCATGACCCATTCATTCCGTCCTACCTGCGAATAGAGGCCGTAATGGATGAACATGCCGAAGCGGGCGTCCCTCCACCATTTCATGCGCTGATCCCTCGAGTCGGCAACCTGTTTCTCGTAGTCGAACTTTGACAGTTTCTGCGCCATGGTCTTTCCCTCCTTAAAATAGTAAATCATATATGCATTATCTCATTTTTATGCCTGACAATCATGATGTAAATGGCAATCTTCATAACTGACAATAATTATGACTGGCAATACTTGTGACTGACGATACTTATGCCTGACGATACTTATGCCTGACAATCCTTATGACTGAAACCAGATGTCCCTGACCTCATTCCTTTCCATGTCGATTTCCAAAAATTCCTTATCAGGGAAAAACAGTTTGAATGATGCTTTCCGAACAGCTTTCAATGTGACTTTCCCTGAACAACCGAAGCCGCTGTTATTCCCCGGATTTTTTGGGGTGGCGTCCGCCGGCTTGTCCAATCCCCCTCTTTTGTTCCACTCCAGACTGACTTCGACGCCAGATCTTGTTGCCAATGGCCCGATGCTTCCTTCACGCCATTCCTCCGGCAGCGCGGGCAGGACGTCAATCCTGTCCGTGTTCGAGAAGAGCAGCATTTCCTGAACGGCCGCCGTCCACCCCATGTTGGCGTCAATCTGGAACGGCGCGACGGGAAAATCAAGGCAGATGCCCATGCCGCGCCAATCGTTGTGTACGGTGAACAAGTTTTCCATCAATGTGGACCGGGATATCAGGGATAAGCTTTTCAAGGCGTTTTCGGCATCGCCGGCACGCGCCATCAGGTTGGCGTTCTGTGTCAGCGACCAGCTTGTCTGGTGCGCCAGCCCCACGGTCATTCTTCTCAGGCCGCCCTGACGATAGCTTTCCAATTTCTTTTCATCGCCGCGCGCCAGTTCCAGCCCGGGGAAAACAGGATACAGATGGGATTGGTGGCGATGAAGGTCCCTGTCCGGGAAGTCCTCGTGGAGCCATTCCCTCGGCGCCCCGAATTCATTGGTCTGATAGGCGGGTGCTCCCTTGAGGAACCTCTTCCATTCCGATGTTTCCGCATGAGCGGCCCCGTCAATGGACACTTCCGCATGAACCACCCCGTACTGGTCGCTCCACTCGATCAAATGCGTGAAGACTTCCTTGATAATCGCCACATCCATGGCCGCATTGATGGATGTTTGCATGGAATCTCCAGGTTCCGCCCCGCCGCGACAGGAAATCATGATCGCCGGTGAACGACCAGTATTCATGATAAAGCTGCGCAATCCAGCCGGCTCCTGCCGTCCAGTTGATGATGTGGGGCGCCATGCAGTTCGCCTTCAGCCCTCCGGGTGCCGAAACGGCCGACAGGTAAATTCCCCTGCATCCGTAAAGTTTCCGCGCATTTTCCCGCAAATCTTCCATGTGCCTTTCATAATAGTCGAAAACAGGCAGCACCAGTTCCGGGAGCATGCCCGGCAGAGCCTGCCAGTAAATCATTTCAAGATTGATGTTGGCCATGTTGAAGGCCCAGAAGGGACGGTATTCACCGCTCCACAACCCCATGAGCGGGCAGGGCAGGCCTCCTTTGGCCGTTCCGCACACAAGCAGGTATCTCCCGTATGCCCACATCCGCTCCACCAGCGCATTGGGCATCCCCTCTCCGTAAGCCTCGTCCAAAAGGGTCCTGTTCAAGTCTTCCCGGGTGAACCGGTCGTCCCCCAGGGTCAGCCTGCAGGCGCCGAACAGCCTTCGGTGCTCAGGCAGATGCCGTTCCATCAGAACGTCGTAGTCGGCAGGAAGTTTTTCGAGGATTTCCTTCAAGGACGGCCATTGCGCTTCACTGGAACCGGTTGTGAACACCTTGCACAGGATGAGTGTTCTTTCTCCGCGTACAACTCTGGCAACGACGCCGTGTTCAATCCGGTCGATTTCAGCCTTGAAGAAGATCCATTCACCCTCTTGAACGGATCGCGCATTCACAGGCAGTTCAATCGTTTCCGAATGCACAGTGTCCGGCGCATGGACGGCGAGTGCGACCTGAACGCCCGCATTCGCTTCCACAATCAGCACATCGTCTGCCCGGGACACGAACGCCCTGCGGAAAAACAATTCCTGACCGTCGCAATACCGTACCGTTGCCTCGGCCCGGTCCATCAGCAGCTCTCTGCGGTATTTGGAGAAGCCTTCTTTCGCAGGCATGGAGATGAGGAGATCCGCCGCGGGGAATGGAAACCCGAGATTCGGCTCATATCCGTTTTTTTGCAGTTCCGATAAAATCAGCCTGTCCGCTTCCACGGCTTTTCCCGCTGAAACCAGTTTCCGCATGGCAGGCAGAACATGGGACACATCCGGCATTTCAGGCTGTCTCGCTTCACGCCACAATGTTGTGTGTGTCAGCATGATGCGCTCGTTTGCCGCCGACCCGTATGCCAGTCCGCCATGGAACCCGTTTCCAATGGGCATACCCTCGCGCCAGGTGTCGTTCCACCAGGATGCGGGCCTGTTCATGACCATCTTGTAGTCCATCTTCATCTGCCTCGGCGAGTAGTCCCCACTGTAAAATGTTAGGTTCCATTGCGGCTATGGGCTCGCGCAGCTTTCCGGTTCGCCGAATCGGCCCGTGCAGGGCACATGCCGGCTAAAGGCGTTCCTTCCCCATGATAGGTGAACGGCAGCACAACACACATGGAAGAATAGAGAAAAAACATGGAGTTTTGCTCATTCCATGTTCACAGAACGGGGGGGATTATTTTGGTTATGCTTGCGGGAATCACGCCAAGCTTTTTCCAATCAATATACCGGATGGACATGCCCCACCCGTCGTAAACCTGGACAAACCATTTGGTGGGGTCACCTTTCCGTGCATAGGCGGCATATCCGGTCACAGTTACGGTATGACCCTTGTAATCACCAAAGGCAATGTTCATGAGGAGCGGATGCCCGAGACCCACTTGTTCCATGATGATTTCCCATTTCAGAAAATACATGTTGCGGCCATCCCCACCCGGGTATTGAAACCGCTTCCATGTTTCACGCACCATGTTATCGATTCCGAAAGGGGTATACACGAACAGATCCCGCAATATGCCGCTCTTTCCAGGGTCATAGCCATGCTTGACGCCAACTTCCCTTGCAACCCCGTAGATAGCGTCAAGATTCGATGGGATCTGCAGGCAGCCATGCTCACGGTAATATTTCATCACCCTTGTGATGGAAACCAATGTGCAGTTCGGCACACCCGGTTCAAGCAGATCCTGGGTAAAGGAGTCGATGTCCGGGATACCAAGGGAAGAAAGAACCGACCATCCCGGTCCGTATTCGAAAGGCAAATAAGCGGCGAGATCCTCAATGCCGCCATACCCTGAAAAATACTCGTCTTGTCCATTCAGCTTCATAGGGGCTCCTTTCCCATGAATCCGGCACATTCACCCATCTGCCCGAAGTATTGTTGACTTTGCCTGAAACGCCTCTGGCATTCATTTCTTCGGGAATGCCGACCGCCGGAACAGCAACCGAATCAAATCTGACTGTTCTTATATGCTTTCGGAGACACGCCGACTTGTTTCTTGAAAAAATTCGAAAGGTAAAACTCATCGCTGAACATGAGAAGCCTTGATATTTCCTTCAAGCCCAAATCCGTCAAAACCAGGCACTCCTTGATTTTGTCAATGAGTTTCCGATTCAGATAACTTTTGAGGGAATAGCCCATGTCCGCCCGGAAGGCTTTGGAGAGTGTGGTGGGAGACATATACAGCGCGCTGGCCAATTCCCCGATGCTGATGTTGGCATGGCAATTGTCCTTGACATAACGGTACAGGTCCTTGTATTTCA
>CAZFWQ010000033.1:6359-15219 GCA_964522755.1 uncultured Oscillospiraceae bacterium
CTGATGTTGGCATGGCAATTGTCCTTGACATAACGGTACAGGTCCTTGTATTTCAGCAGCATGCTGAACCATTCTTCCAGCCCCTCCGCCGGAGGAACAAGCAAGTGGGACATTGCTTCGAAAAGCAAGGACTGGATTTCCAGAAAGTCCCCCGGGGAATGGCTCTCAAGCTTTCCAACCAGTCGTTCCGCCATGTCCGGGGCAAACGGATGGCAGATGCAGACCCGGTTTTCCTCAAAAATATCATGACCCGGCAGGATTTCAGCAGTGAAATGCACGTAGATTTTCTGCATGCTTTTCTCACAGCGCAAGGCATACGGCGCATTGACCGGAATCAGGTACATGTTCGCTTTTTGCAGCATGATGGTGCTTTTGCCGTCACTGATCGACGCAATGCCGCCGGTCACGAAATAAAGCCGGTTGAACGGCGAACTGTGGATGGGGAAATTCCATTCCCTGTCCGCATCCAAAGAGCAGATCTCTTTGATTTCGATCCGGAGGTTCTGCAGATACCTGTTCAGGGGCTCGAATTTCCTGATGATCACGTTGCCCTCCAGACGGAAGATGGGGAATGCATTCACTCTGAAGTATACGGTTCAAGGGTTGTCCCGGCAATCCCCGATCATGGTTTAGGGACAGCCCGAGCAGCTCGCGACCATGGTTCAATGATTATCCACCGTTCCCGATCATGGTTCAAGGATTATCTTCACAGCTCCTGTAATCGTTTTCTCCTGCAGTAGGTTGAATGCAATGGCAACATCACTCAAGTCGAAAATATGGGAAATCATGGGATTCGCGTCAAGCTTGCCCGATTCCATCAATCTGAGCACCAGCTGGAAATCTCCGAATGGATTGTTGGCGGAACTCCTTATGCTTCTTTCACCGCTCAGCGCGACAAGTTTATACTCGGCTTTTTCAAAATTGGCAACGAGGTTTATCAGCGCACCGCTGTATCCAAGCGATGCCAAACCCTGCGCCTGCGTCGTTCCATTGCCTACCGTGTCAAAAACAGCAATGACTCCCCGGCCGGCGGTTTTTTCCATGACCACTTCCGCGATATCGTCCTTGTCCGCATTCACCGTGTAGTTCGCGCCGGTTCTTGCCGCGACATCGAGGACGGCGTCATAAACGTCAGAACAAAAGACCATCCTCGCGCCAAACAGTCTGACGATTTGTGAAATCGCAAGACCCAGGGGACCGCTCCCGATGATGGCCACATCTTCACCCATGAGGGAAGGCGCCAGCTTCACCGCATGCATCGCCACAGCATAAAAGTCTAGAGTTGAGACCGCCTTGTATGTGAGGTTTTCAGAAAAGGGAAAAACATGGGTTGACCAGACCGGGCAGTATTCCGCCATGCCGCCCGGGCAAAACGCCAAGCCGGTCCAGCCGGCGCCATGACCGATATGCTTCGTCTGCCTGCACAGGTTCTCCCTTCCCGTCCTGCAGAACTCGCATTTTCCGCACGTGTCGTATGCCAGCACGCCAACGCGCTTTCCGAGCATCCATTCGTCCTCTTTGTCATTTACCTCGCATAGGTCTCCGGCAAGTTCATGCCCCAGGATGATATTGTCGGGGATTGCGGCGTTTTTGCCCAAAGTGTGCAAAGCCCAAGGATTCTCACCATTGTAGTAGCGCAAATCGCTTCCGCAGATCCCGCACGCTTTTACTTTTACCATTACATAGCCCTTTTCGAGCCTGGGCCTGGGGACATCCTGATACGAAATCCGCCCCGGTCCTTTCAATACGACTGCTTTCATGGCTGTCTCCTTGCGTCATCTCCGGTTTTCGTCATCCATGGCACCCATCATGGCTAGATAATTCGCCACGGGAACATGACTTGTAACCGTGGCCGCGCCCCCCGGCCTCACTGCCCGAAGCTGTTTTCGTAGGCCGCATCCAGCATGGCGACAATGTTCTCCGGACGTGTGTCCCCCATGACGTTGTGGACCTGGTTGAAGACAAATCCCGAATTTTTCCTGAAAATCTCCGTCAGATAACGGACATTCTCCCGGACCTCATCCGGCGTTCCCATGTTCAGCACGCTTTGCGTATCGCATCCGCCGCCCCAGAAAGCCATCTTGTCTCCGAAATCCCTTTTCAGCGCCTTCGGTTCCATACCGGCCGCGGAGATCTGCACCGGGTTCAGCACGTCGATTCCGGCTTCGATGAAATAGGGGATGAATTCCCTGACCGCGCCGCAGCTGTGGTTGAATATCTTGTAATCGCTGTTTTCATGCACAAAAGAGCAGAATTTCTTCAGATAGGGGAAACATAATTCTTCATAGAGGGACGGTCGTACAAAAGGCCCGCTTTGCGTTCCCCAGTCCCCTCCGACGGAGATTCCCTGAATCGTCTTCCCCATCCGTTTGATCAGCTCCGAGACTTTGGAGATGTTCTCTTCGCATTTCTCCCTGTTCATTTCGCGAACGCGGTCCGGATCCTCTACCATGTCGCATAGATAGTCGATATCCCCATGGTACCCGCTGAATCCGATGTAAATGGTGAAATAATCGGTTTCATGGAATAACCTTTCCGCTTCGAGGGCATATCGTTCAAGGAGCGCATCCCCTGCTTCCCCAAACATGTCGTATCCGGTCCCGTCAAAGAAGAATCCGCCCCTGGGCATGCTTATCCCGACACCCGGCGAACCGTCGGTCGCAAACCAGCTTCCGTCTTCGCGCAGCACCGGACCGAGTGCCTGCGGAATTTTGAAATGGTAATCGCCCCTGGGGTTCCACGTCATTGTCCGGGTGAACCCGGGATGGAGCAGCACGCAATCGCAGTGGAACCGCTTGAGCACATCGTCGTCCACGCGGGCCAGAAACTGGGAAGGGTCGATGATTTCGATTTCTTTTTCAGGCAGCTGCAGATACCTTCTCAGGTTTCTGTAGGCAAACGCCGAAATACCGGTTGAGTAGTGCATCCCAAGATCGATGGGGATACGGTCCACCGGTTTGTGTTCAATCGAACTGATAACCCGTTCACGACTGCTCATAGTCTCTGTCTTCACCATGTTCACACCCCTTTTCCGATAGAATGGATATCAGGGAAGGTTTTTGCCATCGTTGTGCCCCAAGCGCAGCCTGCTGGAAAACACTCTCCGCAGCAGCGAGATGGCAAGCAGCAGCAGCAGCGAGGCGAGGCTGATTCCGAGGCCCGCGTAAAACTTGTCAGGCACGAATGTCAATTCTATTCGATGAAATCCCTGTTTCAGGTCAAAGCTCAAAAGGCATTCATCGATTGCCCTTGTTTCAACGATTTCGCCATCCACTTTCACCGTCCAGCCCTTGTCATAAGGGATGGTCATGACCATCAGGCCGTCCTCTTTCGCAGTAATGCTTCCGTCAATCCGGCCGTCTGAAAAATGCCCGACCGTCATTGATTCTTCCTTGACCACGGATACGGCTTTTTCGAACGCCCCCACATCCATCGTATAAGCGTGAACTTCAAACCTGCCCGAAGCGGGTGACGTCTTGTCGAATGTAATCTGCATCTCGGGCACTGTGTCCGCACGGCACAAGCCAAGGTTGACCAGGGTGGAATGCCTGGGATTGAAATCGACCTTCTTGCCGTCCACAGTGACGAAAGCGCTCCCAATCATGCCGGCTGGCGCGCTGTAGTAAAGGTACACCTGCTGGTCCTTCTTTATCGGAAATGTTATCCTGGCTGTTGATGCAGTGTCTTTATTCGTGCGGGTGAAGCTGTAGAATTTGGCCGAAGATTCGCTGATGGATAAATTCTGGTGAGTGCCTTGCTTTTGGTCAATGGAGATAAAAATATCGCCGATGCCGCTGATGCCCTTCATCAGGTCATTTTGATTGCCGAATGCGTTCGATGTCCGCGTACGGTATTCCTTGAACGAGGAAGGAACTAGAAAACCGGGAGGCAAGGCATACGGGTTTGAGAAAACCGTAAGTTCATCCGTGGATGCTGTTTCCCGATACATCTTTTCAGTGATCCCGATGGACCGGTATATCAGGTATTTGATCCCGAAAAAAGCGTCAAGCACCGGTGTGGACGCCTCATAGGCATAACTGTTTATCCCGTTGCTGTGATAACCCAGGTTCTTCATCATGTTGACAGTCTTTTCCGAAAGGGTTGAAGAAAAAATCGACAACCCCCTGTAGCCATATAGAAATGAATCATTGGTTGTCTTTGGCGGAACGATCTCCATGCGAAAGAAGCTCTCATCCTTTTGCCCGATTTCCGAGATTTGGCTGCGAATCTGATCCACCTCAGTCCCGGATGCGTAGCCGTTCCTCAGGGTGTAGCCCTGGACCGTGCCGATGTGGTTGACGGTCAGGATCGCATTCGTTGCAACCTCCGCCGTGACGAGGATGAGGAAAAACAGAATCCTTGACGCGTCGCGCATGCTTTTGACGCGCCCCAGTGTCAGGACAGCCGCGTAAAGGATGACAAAAGCCAGGCTGATGTAGATGGTCAGCACATCCAGCTTGATATCGTCGAATTTCTGGGAGATCAGGACAACCGCAAGCACTGCCGCGCAGATTGCCCCGATTTGCCTTCCCGTGAACTCCTTCAGGCATCCGAAAGCCTTGTAGCCCATGGATAAAATCAGAAAGATATATACGAATGAAAACCGATACGGGATCTGGTTTGGAAAATGCATCCCGTGCCAAATGAAATTCATGAAATTGATGTTGAAGCTCAGGACCATGAACAGGATCAGGCCGGCGTGCAGGAATTTTTCCTTCAGTGGAATGCTCCTGCTTAAAAAGTAGATAGGAATCAGGATCAAGACGACGATGCCCGAATACAGGCTGGGCATCCCCTCCAGCGTCGAAGGCGCCGCAGCCGTGAAATGCCGGGAGAAGTAATCAAAAATGTCATAATAGAATGTGAGTGTCTTCGGAAACAAATCATCGGCCGCCGAAGTCAGTTTCAGTTGGAAGTAGGTCGGCAGCAGCAATACCGACGCCAATCCTGCCGAAAGAAGCGACCATCCGCCGAACATGGCCGTCTTTTTAACCAGAACCCAGGGTTTCCGGATGCCATGATACTCAAAGAGGCATACCGGATAGTAGAAGACAAGGAAGATGCATACGAAAAATGCGATATAGAAATTTGAGAACAATATGGCTGTGAGGATGACGCAGAAGAACAGGCCCCGCCCGTCCCTCACTAATTTCACAAGGCCCAGCATCAGCAGCGGAGTAAGGTATATGATGTCCATCCACATGATGTTCCAGGAATATGCCAGAAAATATCCGGAAAGCGCGTAAAGAAGGGAAAAGGCTATTGTTGCCAGATTTTGCTTCTTGTGGACGCCTTTGAGATAGATGCTGAAGCAGCCCCCGGCCAGACCGGCCTTCAACAGGGTCAATACGAGGATGGCCTCCGTGATGCCGTTTTTGGGAAACAATACCGTCAGCAGGTTCAGGGGGCTGGCCATGTAATAGGCGAACATGGGCAGGTAATTTGTTCCAAGGCCGCCGGACCATGAGTAGAAAAGGCTCGAGAAAGACCGGTACTTCCCCTGCAAATCCGACAGGAAGGGCGTGTATTGATGATAAAGATCTATGATGAGCAGGCATGACCCGCCGAAAGGAAAGACGCCCTGGATTGCGTAGGCGATTTCCAGTATGAATGGCGGCAGGAGCAAGGATAATAGGATGACATGATGATGGAGGAAAAATGAAAGCGTCCACTTTGCAAATGTTGAAAAAGGTGCGATGATTTTCTTCAAGATGCTTTTCAACGTCATTCTCCTTGCAAAGTATTTGCGCTGCCCGCGCTGAAGCACACGCCGCCATTGACTCTTTATCCTTTATCGCTTCCTTTGCGGTCCTTGTCATTATCCATTGTCAGATAGTCTGAAATGATATATCTGGGACGTCCCTTCACCTCGTTGAAAATACGCGCGATATAGGTGCCGATGAGGCCCAGGCTGATCATCAGCACGCTGCCCGTCACAAGGATAAGGAGGATGACGGTGGTAAACCCGTCTACAGCCATGCCGGAGAGTTTATTGACCAGCGTTTGAATTCCGAGAAAGACCGACCCGATGAAAAAAAGAGTGCCCATCACGGTGACGAAGTGCAGGGGTGCCGAAGAAAACGAGGTGATGGCGATGATCGCAAGCCTGAGGAGGGATCTGAACGACCATTTGGATTGACCCGATGTCCGTTCCGCCACCTCGAAATCGATGGAAATCCGCCTGAATCCGACCCATGCGGACAATCCACGAAAAAAGGTCTCTTTTTCAGGCATCGATCGGAGCGTGTCCATGACCATCCGGTCCAGCAGCTTGAAATCGGATGCATTCTGCATGCGGATCCCCGTCATCCTGTTCATCGCGTTGTAAAAGAATGTCGCCGACAGTCTGCTGAAGATGCCCTCCCTGCCCCTGGACGTCTTCACCGCCTCAACGACCTGCCAGCCGTGAAGAAGCCATAAGTCGACCATTTCCGGAATCAGTTTCGGGGGATGCTGCAGGTCCGCGTCCATGATGATGCACGCATCGCCTTTGGCCATGTCGATTCCAGCGACCAGTGCGGCTTCCTTCCCGAAATTCCGGCTGAATCGAAAGGCCCGGATGTTTCCCAGTTCTTTCTGGGCCAGGCAGATTTCGGACCATGAATTGTCTTTTGAACCGTCGTCAACCAGAACCAGTTCATGCGTGATGGCGGCCTTGTCCAAAATGTCGCGGACGATTCTGAGATTCCCCAGGATATGCGGTCCTTCATTATAAACGGGAATGATGATGCTAATCAGACGTTCGCATTTCATATGTGCCTCCGCAGCAGCTTCATGCGTTCCGAACCATGTCCATCGCGATTTTCTCCCATTCGAACAGGTTCTGAGGCCTGCCGGCACACGTGCTGATGTCCTTCAGCACGATATCGCACGAACAGCCGTTCCGCCCGCTGGCTGCGAGGATCCGGCCCAGTTCCTTCCGAAGGGCCTCCTTGTCCAGCATTGGCACGGCAACCGCGGCAGGATTCGGCTTCGAGGCCAGCACATACTTCGTGCCGATCGCCTCGGCGGCCACATCCACATCAGCCCAGGGCGTGATGGAAATCTTGCGGAGGTTCGGGATGCGGGCCACGATGTCTATCTTCCTGTCCAGCGGCTCACAGCAGCCGTAGCATGTACTCGATGTCGAACTCCTCATGCCTCGCCTTTGAGACGGACGCGAAGATCTGCGCGGTGCCGCGTCCCCAGATGTCTTTCCTGGTTATCGGCCTGTCCTCCCCGGTACCCTCCGTGAACCTGTCCGGCAGGTCCGCCGTGCGCGCGGCCGTGCAGTGAAGGCTGTACGCGCCTGTGTCCAGCAGGCCGAGCGCCTCATGCTGTTCGAGTTCGGAAAGCCGGATATCCGTCAATTTCCGGACAACCGCATGAGAAAAATCCGGGCGGTCGGCCAGGTCCATCAGCAGCTCCGTGACGCCGCGATATCTCGCGATGTCATCCCACGGGTTGACATGAAAGACATCCGTCCCCCTCAGCCGGACCGGCAGGATGTCTCCGAGGATGCCGCCGGCCAGTTCAAGTCGCCTCAGGCTCTCTTTCTGATCATATGAAAGAACCGGGGCGTGCAGCCTTGCCAGATCGGCTTCAGACTGGAGGATGTCGTGATAACGGTGGGCGACGATGTGGTTGCGCGTGTCGGTGGCAAGTATGTCCTCTTCGACATCGATGCCAATCCCTGTGGAACTGACAACCTTGCGGACGGGAAGATAAGGGGAAACGACCATATCGGCCGGCATATGGCGGCTTTTGAAGAGGTTGCTGCGCAGAAACCATTCAACTTCACGCAGATAAGGATCTGTGCACTGCAGCGCGAGTTCGTCCGGGAAATCCAGTTCATTCCAGGGGAGTTCATCCATCAGGACAACCGGCCTTATCATGTGAAGATCGTTCACGGCCTGGTGGAGCCGGAGGTTTTCCCTGTTCCTGTCACTCTGCGCAAGCTCGTTGTACCTGATGGCGAGTGGCCTTAGTATGGCTGCATCATGCGTCATGGTCTTCTCTCCTCCTCGATCGTGCGAATCCGTTGACATCACCTATCATACTACTATATGAACGGGTCGGGAAACCATATAATTCGGTGCATGTGGGTTGAAAACCGTATAATTCGCTGCACAATGGCCGGAAAACCAATTCATTCGCTGCATGTGGGTCGGAAGCCCAATTTATTCATGTTCGGCATGTAAATACGCCGAAGCCGCATTCACAGGGAGAGGTGCCTGTACCGGGCAATGACATCGTCCTGCACCATCCGGTCCAATCCGACAAATCGCGCAGAATATCCGCCCACCCGGACAATCAGGTGACCGTACTCTTCGGGGTTCTCCCTGGCCTTTATCAATTCACGCACACTCGTCGTATTTCCCTGGAAAATCTGTCCCCCACCTTGAATGAACGTAGTCAGAATGTTTTGAAGCAATTCCTCGCTGACCCAGGCAGGGTCGAAGTCCCACATCGTCGAAGCCCCTCCGCTGAAAAGACCCATGGGCATGGAAAGGTTCGAACGAATGGCAGACGTGATCCCCTTCGTCATGGAGGAGGATTGCGGGGTAATTCCCTGGGCGACCGGTTTTCCCGCATAATTCCCATCCGCCGAGGCTCCAAGCATCGCCCCCGCCTCGGGCGCCCAGACAAATGTAAGCACAACCGGCTTGGCATGCCCTCCCCAACGGTTGACGAACGTGCCGTAGGCATTGCAGACGGAGGTCATCAGCCGGCTGGCCATCCGGTCGGCCTCGTCATTATCCTGTCCATACTTGGGTAACGCCCTCAGCCTTGACCTCAGCGGCTCATGCCCCGAGAAATTCATTTCCATCGCACGAACCAATTCTTCAGCCGTGCAGAATTTATCGTCAAAGACGGCCTT
>CAZFWQ010000033.1:15229-18320 GCA_964522755.1 uncultured Oscillospiraceae bacterium
GAAGCGCATCCGCGGCGTTGGGCAGCCCAATCGGCGCGCTGCCGTAGTCATGATATCGGGCCCCTCCGCCATGCATGTTCCTGCCGCTTGAAAGGCAGTCGTCAATCATGGAGGATACCAGATAGGCTGGCCTCGACTTTTCTGCCTCCTCGCTGAAAACATCCTGCACGCGGAAAAAAATGTGAAGGATTCTTTCAAATTCCCTTTCGAAATCTGAATAGAAAGTTTCGAAATCCGCATGATGCACAAGTCCCCTGAACTGAACATGGGGCAGCTGGCTGCATGTCTTCAGGCATTTCCCGCCCGTTATGGCCAATTCAACGAATTTGGGAATGTTGTGCCATCCGTTGAACAGAAAATCACTGTTCATCCCTTGCGGAACAATCTCCATGCATCCGCCGCACATGTATTCCGCCGCATCCGCATATGGAATCCCCCTTTCCACCAGGGCCCCGGTGATTGCCCTGTCACTCAATATCTGTGCCCGATTTCTTCCGTGCATCAGATACCTGGCACTCAGCGCCATGAAATCCGCAGGGACCTCTTCCGGCAGCCGGATATACACGGAAGGATGTGAAATATCCAAACCCATGACGGCCTCGGTCATGATGAATGACAGTGGATTGACAGCAGATGTTCCGTCTGGGAACGACCCACCGACAACGACTGCTTCAACCCAGCCGTCAGCGGAGTGAATCCGCTCATCGATTCTCAGGAACAGTTCGCTGATCAATTCCCTTGCAATCTCCAGCGTGCACATGCCGTTTCCGAGGTCCCTTTCCAAATAGGGCCAAAGATAATAGTCCAATCTCCCGGGTCCATTTCCGCCGTAAGGATTTTCGCACATCACCAGAATATACTGCATGAAGAACGATTGAACCGCTTGATGAAATGTTTCTGCAGGATGTTCGGGTACCTGCCTGCATATTTCCGCCATTTCATGCATCCCCAGACGTTCAAGCGCATCAACATGCTTTTTGTTCCATTCGGAAACGGCATCCAGAAGGATGAGAACACCAGAGAAAAACGCAAGGGCCTTTTCATCTTTTGCTGTTTCCAACGCGGACATGAAAGTCCTGCGAAGACCTGACAATCCCATTTTCAGAATTCTATCCCAGAACCATCCGATATGGCCGAACCCCGCCCATTTTGTGAACAGCTGGCTGTCGGCGTATTCCATGTAGCCGTCGAATTCCTTCAATACCTTCATCGAGGGTATGGTCATGTAGTCCGGCCTTTTTCCATCACCATCATGGGATTTCTCATTCAGGTGATAGGTTCGCCCGATGATCCTGTCGGAAGGGAAGATGTGAACATCCTGATTCACCATCGCATGGCGCATGGCGCGAGCGATTTTCTCCCATTGAGGCAACCCGGCAAATTGGTTGTCTGCGGCTTCCTGATAATCTTCATTGAAATGGGTTTGCGGTTGAACGGTTCCCCTTGCCCGCGATTCTTCCGAAAGCTTCGATATCCTTGCTGTCAATGGCATTGCACCCTCCATACAAGAATTTGCATTTTACTGAACAATCTATCACGATGTCGATTCATAGTCAAAAATACCGTTTTCATCACATGTCGGCCAGAAGAAAATGATATCATGTCTTCAATCTCGCAATAACAAATGCAGCTGTAAAAAATGATATCATATATGGAAACGGATTGCTGGAGGTACAATATGCCAAGATATGTCATGGTGCTCAATTGCGGAAGCTCCTCCGCCAAATTCAACCTTTTCGCGATATCCGGTGAAAACAAGCTGAACCCGGTTGTGCAGGTGATTGCCGAGGAAATTGGCAACCCCGGGAAAAGCCGGCTTAAATACGAAGAACAGGGACGGAAGTCGATTGTTCCGAGACCCATTGCCAACCACGGCGACGCCTTGGCGGGTATTTTCGAATTGCTGCACCAACTCGGCATTGATCGTGACGACATATGCGCCATGGGGCACAGGGTGGTGCATGGCGGAGACCGGGAGACCGGGAGTGTCCTGATCGACGAGGGTGTCCTGCAGACCATCCGCGACCTCATTCCCATAGCCCCGCTGCACAATCCGCCCAACCTGACGGGCATCGAGCACAGCATCCGGCTGCTGCCGGGCGTTCCTCAGGTGGCAGTCTTCGACACGGCCTTCCATGGCACGCTGCCGGAATATGCCTACCGATACGCGATTCCCGAAAAATGGTACCGTGAATATGGCGTGAGGAAATTTGGATTCCACGGAACTTCGCACATGTACGTCGCCCGCCGGGCCGCAAGCCACCTTGGCATCCCATATCACACGTTCTGCGGGATTACGGCCCATCTAGGAAACGGCTGCAGCATCACCAAGATCCGCGACGGATGCTCCGTGGATACGAGCATGGGCTTCACGCCATTGGAAGGCGTGGTCATGGGCACACGTTCCGGGGATATCGATCCGGCACTGATCAGCCATGTCACAGACCGGTTGGCGGAAGAACAGTCCCTTTCCCGGGATGAGGCGTTCCGGTCCGTCATGCAGGCGCTCAACAAGGACAGCGGGCTCAAGGCGCTTGGCGGAACAAATATGATGCAGGATATCCGGGTTCGGGCTGAACACGGAGACAAAGCCGCTGAAACAGTCATAGACATATATGCCTACCGCGTGGCGAAATACATCGGCCAATACTGGGCCACGCTTCCCGTCGCCCATGCCATCGTGTTCACGGCCGGTCTCGGTGAAAATGAGGGCTATGTACGCCGAAAAATTCTCGGGTTTCTGGAAAATCTGTCCTTCACAATGGATGAGGCAAAGAACGCTTTGCGCGGAGAAGAGGTCATCATCGCCACAAGCCGTCTGGCATCAGCCACTCCGCTTCACGCGATGGTGATCCCGACCAATGAGGAAATCGTCATCGGCTACGACAGCCTGTACCTGGGCTACCTTGGCCAGCCCCTGCCGGACAAGTATCCCTTTGAAACGGAATAGACGGGCTATTGCTGTTCAATGGCAATGAATTGGCCCTTCCCGGTCAAGGACAACGCGGTGAGTTTGAAGAACGCCTGAAAGCCGTGCTGAACGACGTCAACAAATCCAACGGCCGAATCCTGCTCTTCATCGACGAGCTGC
>CAZFWQ010000034.1:0-8767 GCA_964522755.1 uncultured Oscillospiraceae bacterium
CCGGATGTGAAGAAAGCCGGAAAGGACATCACCATCCTGACCATTGGCGCAACTCTTTACAAAGCATTGGACGCCGCGAAGATACTGGAAGAGAAATACGGGATTTCCGCGGAAATCATCGACGCCCGTTCCGTGGTGCCCTTCAACTACGACCTGGTTGTGGAATCCGTCAAGAAAACCGGCCGCATCGTGTTGGCTTCCGATGCCTGCGAACGCGGATCCATCCTCAAGGACATGGCCCAGACCGTCAGCGAACTGGCCTTCGACTATCTTGACGCCCCGCCGGTCGTCATCGGCGCGCGTAACTGGATCACCCCGGCGTACGAACTGGAAGACAGCTTCTTCCCGCAGCCGGAATGGTTCCTGGACGCCATTCATGAAAAAATCCTGCCTCTTCCCGGGCATGTCTGCACAACTGCCGCAAACAACAGGGAACTGGCCAGGCTGAGGAGACTTGGGGTGTAGGGACTTCCGATGATTGCCGGGGGTATGGCGACTCCCGATTCTTGCATAGACCCGTGACATGGTTCCATCCCATCCTGTCCAGCCCACGCGGCAACGCGCGTGGAGCAGGGCAGGGTGGGTTTTTTATTCTGTTCCATGGTTTTTGATGGATGATTGGTATGCGAATACGGCCTCACCGTATTTGCATCGTTGTGCGCGTTGCTCAAAAGCGACATAGGCATTCTCGTGTGGCAACTCGATTCAACGAGTTTCAACGCAGGATTCCTTTGGACCCGTTCGAAATGCATGCTAATTTTTAACCAGGTCTGTGACGCCACCCTTGAAAAAGTAAATCTGGCCATAATAATTGGATTCGGGTTTGGTGTTTAGTCCGGCAACAATGCGACTGGCGTCCGGAGAAATCCACATGACATCGTTGAGCGAAGTGCGCGCACGGTCGATCAGCATATCCTGCGTCCAGAGAATCTGCCCGCTGCGGTTGTAGACTGCAACGCATTTTTCGTTCATGACAGCCAAATACTGGCTGTCAGCCGTAAAGGCCGCAGACAGCGTACCATTTCCGACATCGAATATCGGTTTTCCATTGATGGAAAAAAGTGTTCCCTTCAGGGTCGTCGTCCCGCCACCCGTGGCATTGCCATACCAGAACAGGGTCTCATCCGGAGAAATGATGATCTCCTGGCCGATTTGTTCCATAGGATACGAATAGATGGTTTTTCCAGTCACTTTGTTGATGAGGTGGACAGGGGATTGCGTTGCCTTGCTGGCCGTCAGGATATAGTGTTCGCTGATGCTGATGTTTGTAAGCCAGGCATCCGCATAAGTCTCCCACTTCAGGTTTCCATTGATATCATAAGCTCTCAGGAAGCCATCGCCGCTGGATGATATCAGTCTGAATCCACCCGTATCATCAAACCGAAGGATCCTGACTTGTCCATTCAGTTCTTTTTTCCAAATGATTTCCTTTGTCGCGAGATTGATGAGGTAGACGCGCCCTTCGTCATCGCCAACAGCAAGGTAACGGTTGTCATCCGATATTTGGACCTCCATGATTCTTCCGAAATATTCCTGATTCCATTTGACGGAAACCGGGGACAAAAATTCAAACAGGAGGTTCCCCTTGTCATCATAGACAACGGCTGTGTTTTGAGCGCGCTGCATGGAAACACTTCCCGGTTCGGGAATTTGTTGAATCGTCGTGGCAATCAGGCTTCCATCTTTTGAAATATCTACAGTCGGTGTTTCGTCATGGATGGCTTTCTTCCATAAAAGTTTTCCATTCAAATCGAAAACATTAAAAAACGCATATTTCGCCCTGACATCGGAGAGCAGCCCGGTATGAAAGGGAACCGTCGCGAAAATATTCCCATCCTGCGTACAATCAAATTCATAGGCCTGCAATCCGATATCCAATATGGATTCAACCTTGTGACCGGCTGTTTGCCTGCGTGGGAACAGTTCAAGCTTCAAATTGGCTTTTTCCCCGGATTTAATGGTGATGACCTGCCTTGCCTGTCCATAGTCAGCCAGTTCGACTCCTGCCAGATTCTTGTGATATCCCGCAAACATGTTGTCTTTTGTGAATTCATGCAATCCATTGGCCAGGACTGCATACTCACTCCAGACATTGGTGCCCACTCTCTGATGCGCATATACCGGTATCGAAAACATGCCTTTGCTGTTCGTTCTGGCGGCCACTGCGCTCCGGCCATTGAAAACAGATACTTCGACGTCATCAAGGGTTTTGTGGGACAAGCCGTCGAACAAGGTTCCGGAAATGGTGGCATTGGCAGCGGGTTCGTTGGGGTCCGCCTCATAGGGGCTTGTTGGTGGACTGGTTCCGTGAATGCCCACGATTTGGACGTCATTGTCCAATTTGACGGTTCTTCTTTGACCATTATAGTCCGCCAGTGTTCTCACGATGCACTCTGCGGTAATGGGCGCGGATAACCTTCCGCTATTATCAGGCCCAAGATTCATTGCATAAAGCAGACGGACAGGCTGGGTTTGTCCTGGCTGAAGATAAAATCTGAAGGGTTGAGGATGGTTGATGAACATTTGTGACTGAAATTCAACGATGCTGATGGATGGGTTGTATTCGAAGAAAACTTCTTCCGTGCCATTGTTTTTCACCATCAATGTTCGGGAAATGGAAGGATCAAGCGGATATGAAAACGTCATGCTCCTGGGGTCCGTTGAAACAGAAACATCTCCGATGGCGGCAACGACCTGCGGATGGTCATACCCCTTGAAATAACCCGGTTCAAATGGCATGGGATAGGTTCCGGCAAAACTGGTCTCGTTGGTGAGAATGCTCTTGCCGTCATCTGATACATATTCATTGGCCGTATCAATCCGAATAGTCTTTGCTGCCCCATCCCAGGCAACGCCAAAGTTCAATTCCTCAGCCACGTCCCTCAGTTTGAAGTAATTGTTGCCGCTGATGCCATAGGCTGTAAAGTAGGCATATGTGTTATTGACATATATATCTGACATGGTGGTTTTTGCGGCTTTCGGGATTAGGGATGGGGAAAGGGTCAATTCCCCTCCAACGGGCTGATAATCACTGCCTGACGCAATGAAGATGCTGTTTTTCTCTGAATTCCATGTGACGGAAAAGGATTTTGCCGTACCTCTCAGGGCAAAAGCCAAATCTCTGAGCTTGAAATAATTGTTTCCATTGATCGTGTATGCCTCAAAAGCGACCAACTTGCCATTGATGAGCACTGTCGCTTTTGAAGGAGATGCCGTGAAGGTCGCTCCATTGGAAACAAAAGAAAAAACAAATGACAAGCTAATCAGAAGAATAGCAATACATCGGGCTTTTTTCACGTATTTCATCCCTTTCAGTTATTCGGTTATTCGGTTATTCAGTTATTCAGTTATTCAGTTATTCAGTTATTCAGCTATACTATTATGCGTTATTTAGTTTATAGTTCCATGGAATGACGAAATTTATGCACACTTCGGCCTCAGGATTTCTCTTGCATATGGAGGTTGATATACGGCTATCCATCATATATTCCCATGATTCGATCAATGTACATCGATCATGGCCAGAAAAATTTCAGATGGAACGTAGTAGGGCACGCTGTTCCCTGTCCCTGCTGCAAAACCGCTCAGGTCACCGATCTGGCGCAGCATGGCCTGCACGCGCCGGCGCCGTTCACATTCCGGCCGGTAGGCATGCGCGCAGGTGGGCAAGCGCGCAGGTAGGCAAACGCGCAGGTAGGAAAGCGCGCAGGTAGGAAAGTGCGCAGGTAGGAAAGCGCGCAGGTAGGCAAGCGGGCGAAGGGACGAGGCGGACTGACCATGGAAGCCGGATCTATCTTGACCAATTGAAAGCCGTAGCCGTGTCCTTCAATTCATCATATGTGGAGCCTGCATACTTGTAGGCCATCTTTGTGTTTGGATCCGTCACGATGTAGGATTTCCCATCGCTGTTCATGAATTCGAGAGGCGTCGGGAAGAAACCGGTCAGGTAGTAATTGTTGAACTTCTTATTGCCATTTGAATACATCACATCGAAATCGTTTGTCAGGACCAGTTCGCCTGACGGATATCTTGAAAAACTGCCGCCGCCGTAAAGGGCGTAAGGTTTTAGGTAAATCTGTACCGTCCTTATCTCACCCGGTTGAAGAATGGGCACTTTTTGTCCGACAACGGGCAGAAATACGTTATATATTGATTTGCCACCCTGGGCATAGTTCACGGTATGCCCGTTCAGGCCATATTCAAAATGATTCATGTAGGTGAGGGACGTGCTGATGCCGGCCGCCGACCCGGGAATGTAAGGGTTGGGGCTGCTGTAGCTAATCCCGTCGTTCGGATCCATGTTGTTTGCAATTTTGTTGTAATAGTCGAACTCGAAAGTCACTTCCAGGTTGAAACTGCCCGGCACGGTGGCGAACTGCGACGGATTGGCAAACTCCACCTCGATATAGGCCGGCCTGTATGAATAGGCGGGATCGAGCTTCAGGAAGGCGGCATCCACGGGGTTTGAGTCCGAATGGTTTGCGGCGGTCACGATCTCTTTTCCAATGCCTTCCGCGATTTTCCTGGTGAGTTCGATGGTCAGATCGGTCGCCGGGATTCCCGCCTCCGTCAGGGCCACTTCGGCGAGATAATCCAGGCTCATGGATGAAAGCTCGTCAAAGTTCGGCAATGTGGGAGGCAGTCCAACAACGACAAGGCCATAGTTGACCATGGCTTCAAGGGCTGTTTTGAAAGCGCCCTTCAGCGAATCAAACGGGCAAAGATTCACAACATAGCTTATCAGGGCGCTTTTCAGATTGTTGTACGAAGAGCTTACCTGGTTGACTATTTCGGAAGCCACATAAACGAGGTCTTCGAAAAACTCCCTGACCATGTCATACAATTCATCATACCAGGCTTCATCCTGCGGGGTGGGCGGGACGAAATAGACCGTGCTGTTTTCCGACAATACCCTGGGTATGACGATATTCTCATACTCCTGTTTGCTTTTTATCCCCTGGCCGGAGTAATACTGCTTGCCGAACAGATCGTCATAGGGGTATAGAATCTCACCGGTCTGAGTATTGGCCCAGCAGATCTTGATATCCTCCGCAGTTGGCTTGCGGTAAATGTAGTAATGCTGCAGATAATCCTGCGATGCCCATTTTACCGGCGCATATGCTTTCATTCGAATATTGGGCAATGATCTGTTTACGTATTCATATTTTGGGGCGGGGGGCATGTAAAGCTGGAGGGGCTGCGCCTTGAAATAATCAACCCGTATGGCATTGGTGAAGCTTACGTCAACGGTTCCCGGCGTCAATGCGGGCTTGACCATCACGCCGCGCACATAATAGTATATGTGGCTGTCGATGGTCATTTCAGAAGACTTCATCGCAAAATCAGCGAAAGGCACCACCACACTCGCCGGATAGGTTGTTCGTGAAACGTTGGCAGGGACTGCGCTGTCCGTCACAGGTGCATTGTATGTTTTTTCATATAGGAGTTTCGTGTTCGTGGGCCAGCTGTCGTTTGCCGGAAAGGCAGAATCGGAAACCTGTATCACCACTTTGGATACGGCCGGGTCCATGTTCTGGAAGCAGAACATCTTTCCCTGCGCGGTATCGTCGGGAGACATGCCAATCTCAGCGTATTTTGCCGGCTTGTCGTTGTTTTCGGCTCCGTAGTCTCCAAAATGCGTGCGCAGCGGGGTCCACAACTCACAGGTCTTGTCAGGGGCCGGGGTAGACTGCTTGTTGACTGCCGGCTTGCCATATATGACCGGAGTGCCGTCACCGGGTTCACCGATGGGGTTCCCGGCACTGTCAAGAGGGAAAGCCCTTATATAGTAGTACTTCTGACCCTGCGCAATCGGTTTGTAGGCTCCGGTACCCGGCGTCAAGATGCTTACAAAACGGCTTCCGAGATTTCCGAAGTCTATTGTGAACTCGCCTGCGGAAGCGGCAACCTGTCCTGATTTCACAAAACCCGCGGGATTTTTCCAGTTCTGCGTTGCGCCGTTGAACGGGAGGGTAGACACCTGCCATGCCACGTTTGCTGCACCCGGCGCATTTTTCAGTTTGAAGGAGAACCAGCGGACCCGGTCTCCGGTCTGGTCGACGAAAGCACCTGCTCCGGCAGAAGTGTAATAGGGTCCGGATGGGGCGGGGACTACAGGTGGAGCAGGGACGGCAGTCGGAGCAGGTCGAGTCAATGTTGTGCCCGGGGTGCCTATGGCGCCTAACAGGCCATCGGTTAACATATTGCCGTTATAGGCCAGCAGCGGCCTATCGCCGTTCATGGGTTTTGGGATGCCGGCGCTGGCCAGGCCCGGTGAAACCGGCTTCAGGGCTGGCTTTCCCGGAAGAGTGGAAACAAACAACTCCAGACGTTGGTCGTATTTCGGTATGAATGCATTTCCGCTGATCATCCAGGCAAAATTCTTCCGGGTATCTTGCCTTGCTGTCGGAGGAACGGTCAGCCGGACAGTCGGCAGGTCGGGAGGCTGTACGACAGGCGTGACGGATGTCCGGTATTTTACATAGGTGCGGTTCAGCAATGCGATAGCCTGCTCCCTGGTTGTGTTCGAAAGCGGCGCGATTTTATTGTCTGGAGTTCCTTTCATTATCACGTTTTTGTATGCGAATTTCATCGCATCGATGGCCCAGGAGGCGATTTGGCCTGAATCCGCGAAGGGAAAAGGACCGCTGATGTCCTTGTCAAGCGACGGTAGTGAAGCGTCCAGCGCTCTGAATATCATGACGCAGATTTCCTGCCGGGTGATTTTTTCGGCAGGCATGAAAGTGTCAGTCTTTTTGCCGTATACAATCTTGAGATTGTACGCCTTGATTATTTCGGCATTGTCAGTATCTTTGAAAGGATTGCTTCCTGCGACTGCAGGTATGCCTGCAAGTTTTTAAAAGAGCTTCACGACAATGGTGCAGAATTCTTCCCTGGTTATCATGTTTTTGTAGTTGCCCAGGATCTGCGGGTATGTAAGGCCGTTGTCATATGCGGCCTGGATCTCAGGTTCAGCCCAACCGCTCTGGGTGCCGTCGAATGCAAGGCCGTTGACGCTTTGAACCGGGGTGACTGCTGCTATAAGAGAAGGGGATATCATTGCCAGCGTGGAAACCGCTGCAGTCGGAGGGATGACAAAAGCCATGATTTTGCCTGCAGAATCAGGATTGTACGCAGTTGCCGGAATAACAGAAGCCCCTGATGGAAATGAAGCGGAAACCAGGATGAATACCAGCATCATGCATAGGTACCTGCGCCATCTGGATTGCATATGAACACCCCCGCTATTCTTATTTCGAGCAGAAACGTTACTGCAGGCGTGGAAGAATGAATGGTTATCCTAATCATACAATATTGCAAAATAGAGTAATAGTGGAAAATATTTCATGTTCGGTTTTTATTTTAACCTCGATGGCAATATGGTAACATCTGAATATGGCATATGCAAAATACAGTTGTCCGCAGTGTTTATGAATAAGGAGGACCCCTTTCATGATAGCTTGCTGCGGGATGGATTGCTCAAATTGCCCCATCTTCATTGCTGCACAGGACCAAGGTAAAGCCAGGGCACTTGCTGCCGCCTGGCAAATGAACGGCTATGCCGATGCTGTGCCGGAATGGTTCCGCTGTCAGGGTTGCCGGGGACCGGATGAACTGGTCTGGTCCGAGGACTGCGCGGTTCGATCGTGCTGCAAGGAGAAGGTTATGGAAAGCTGTGCTGTTTGTGATGAATTCCCCTGTCTAAAGATTTTGGCATTTGAATCGGAAGGCGGACATCATGGGGATGCAGTGTCAAGACTGCGGGAGATGCATGACAAGCGGGTTGACGATAGGTTGTCGTAAAGAAAGAACCGGGGGAGATGGCATGGGACCGAAAGTATTGCTCTGGTATGATGTTGAAGACTATATCACCGAGGAATCGGATAATGCCCTTTTTGCCTTGCTGGCCATGATGGAATCCAAAGGCGTGAAAGGCACTTTTAAGTTTGTGGGGGAAAAAATCCGGGTGGTGGACTCCCGTGGGAGAAAGGACATCCTAAACAAAGTGTCCGGACAGGACATCGGGTACCATACCGACATGCACAGCGAGCATCCCACAATCAGCGAATACTGTGAACCTTTGGGCTTTACGGAAGGCGCCGCAGAATTTGAGAACAGAGAAGGGGTCGGACTGGTTGATCTTGTGAACATCATGGACATGCCGGTGTCGACCTATGGCCAGCCTGGTGCGGCGTGGGCACCCCAGGTGTTCCCGGTTCTAAGGAAATGGAAAATCCCGACCTATGTGGATTCAAACGACATGATAGATTTGGATTGCGGGCCTTTTTGGTATGGCGGCATCCTTACGCTGACCCACATCAAGGGTATCATGAGGATGGAGCTGGAAAAAGATGGCCTGGCCAATGCCAAAAAACAGTTTGATGAACTGCTGGATGAGGGCGTGGAATTGGTCAGCATTTTTTACCATCCCTGTGAATTTTCCACATTGGAATTTTGGGATGCCGTCAATTTCAGCTTGGGTGAAAATACTCCGAGGGAGAACTGGAAAGGCGCCCGACTCCGTGAACCGGGGCAAATGCAATACTATGTGGACATGCTGGGTGATTTCATGGATTACCTGCTGTCAAAAGGGTGCGAATTCATAACGGCTTCTCAGCTCAATGACAGTCGATTCTTCGGGAAATCTGATGAAAACACAGAATTTTTGGTTTCAGACATCAGGGAAATTGCATCCCTTTGGGACGGTGACATCAACTATGTTTCCTGTCGGGGGCTGCCTTTGTCGGCATCAGAGGCCTTTTCACTC
>CAZFWQ010000034.1:8777-11664 GCA_964522755.1 uncultured Oscillospiraceae bacterium
GGGCCGGAAAACGATATTCCCTCAGATCCTGAAGCGGAAGGAACCGTAAACGACTTCCGAAAAGCTCTTTCCGCCGAATTTCCCACAGTCATGGGATTCAGCCAACTTCCGGATTGTTTCATCGTGAACAGCAGGAAGGTGAATCCCGTCGACATGGCCTGCACAATGGCACACATCATCCGGAACAATCCGGAGGATGTTGAAGGCGTTCGGGTTCTCAAAGGAAACCTTGCCCCCGTGAAGCATATTCGCACCGAGGAATACTGGGGTGACATGTGGCCCATCTTCCCGATAAATTTCAAAGCCGGCCATTTGGTAGAAATGGCGAAACTCCAGGCATGGACGCTGAAACCGGCTGTTTTTCAGGCATGCCCAGCTGTTCATCTGGATGAATCACGGAGCATTCAGACATGAAAAAAACATTCGTCAGCGTGGCGGTCGTCGGGATCATGTTGTCACTGCTCCTTTTCGGAATGGTCTCAGGCTGCGGTCATATGACTCCCGCCGGGGAAAACACCGGCGACGCATCAGAATCGGAAACGTCCAAGGCATCAGAATCGGAAACGTCCAAGGCATCAGAATCGGAAACGTCTATGGCATCAGAATCGGAAACATCCCAGTCACCAGAACCCGGATTCGGTGATTACGAAGTAAAAGAAACGGTCTACTCAATCGATGGGGTAAATGTAAAATACCCTCAAATCACCGGGTTGAAGGATATCGCCAGACAAGAGGCCATCAACGGCATGATCCGGCAAAGAGCGCTGGCACCTTACGAGGAAGCTGTCGCGGCATTGTTGGAGGACCAGACGTATGAAGCCGATGCAACTTATGAGATCAGGTTGAAATCCGGGAAACTGCTCAGCATATCCTACAGCAGCTACAACAATTACACTACGTCCGCTCATCCCTATTTCATGTTCCACACGACGAACATCGACATGGAGACGGGAAAAGAACTTTTACTGTCTGATATTGTGCCTGTTGTCGATGAGAGGTTCGCGGATGCAGTGAAAAAAGGAAAGTACATGGGGGAATTTGACAAGGAGGCCGAAGCACAGATCCGAATACAGGCCTTCGGTCTGGACATGGGTGAGGGGGAATTGTTGAAGATGCTCAAGGGGGAGTATGGTCCATTGGGCGTCTGCGTCTACCTGACGGCGGATTCACTCGGAATCAGCCTGTCTGTGGCACATGTCGCCGGTGACCATGCGGAGTTTGAAATGGCCGCAAGCGAACTCGAGAAGCTGGGGATTCGCTTGTGGTAGGCAATCCCGGGTGTACCTGCCGGCGCGGCTTGGCAATGTGCCGGTGACAGCCGTTTGAGCGCAATCAATAATAATAGTCCGGAAGGCGGCTCTCTTCATCAATATATTGGCGGATCTTCACGAGCAATGGCCTAATCTTCACACCTTTTTCCTTTGCTGCGTCATATTCCCTGATCCACCGGTCCATGAAGTCATGGTAATGCAGCTTTTCAAGAAGAATGAACAGGGAAACCTCAGGGTCGGAATGTATGGAATTCCGTTTGTAAAA
Source organism: uncultured Oscillospiraceae bacterium (assembly GCA_964522755.1). Lineage (GTDB taxonomy): Bacteria > Bacillota > Clostridia > DSM-8532 > DSM-8532 > JAEWSN01. The sequence goes on from CAZFWQ010000034.1 coordinate 10,314, forward strand.
ACTTACCGCCTCATCCGGTTCAACTTGTGCCATATGAAGTGTAAAACCAAGTTCGCACAAGTGTTTTGTCTTTTCCTCGATGGAGGACCGGAAAGATCGGAGATCATAGATGTCCCTGGCTGCGGGAGGCTTTGCCCGCTTAAGCTCGCTTAGCAAGACGGAACACTGGGAGATGGCCATTTCCCTCATATCCGGTGTTTTGAACCGGCATAAGAGCTGCATGTCAAGGTCCGAAGGAGTCTATGTCTTTTTCTTCCCGCAGCTTTTTTGGAATGGTCTTGTACAGTTCGAGTGCGATCTGCCTGAGATCTTCCACCTTATGCTGCCCGAGCGCCTTGCGTACATCCGACACAAGCATTTTGTTGTTTTCCTTTCTGAAGCGGTCACGGGTAAGCAGAACCTTTTCATTGCTGAAACTTTTCCTCATCCGTGTGTGTATCATATACATGTAGGCAGATGAAGGAGAGCGCTGTGGAAAAAACGCCGGATGAGAAAATCGTTAAATTGTGCCAAAAAAACAGCAGGGAAGGGTTTGAAATGCTGTTCGACAGGTATCGGCGCTATGTCTACACCATCTGCCGACGCAGTACCCGGCATGAGCAGGATGCGCTTGACCTGACCCAGGAAGTCCTGTGGAAGATTGTCAGGGGTATTGGCGGGTTCGATTCAAAGAAACCTCTTACACCATGGATTCGAAAAATCACTGTCAATTGCTGCATCAATCATGCGAGGGACAAGGAACGGGAACGGGAATATCCTGTCGATTTCCTTGATCCGGCGTGCGGAATCCCTGAAGCGGTGGATGAGGACCTGGCCCGATCACCTGAACGGCATCGGCAAACGACTGAAGACCGACAGCGGATCGGGAAGGCACTGGCCTCCCTGCCGGGTCGGGAACGGACCGCCATCATCCTGCGACATATGGAAGATCGTTCCTATGCGGAAATCGCCAAACTCATGGACGCACCCGAAGGGTCTGTAAAAACATGGATATTCCGCGGAAGGCGGATGCTGAAGAAAGAATTGGAAGATATGCAGGTTTGGAGTATCTGACATGAGGTGATCGCTGAAGCAGGAACTGAAGATCTGTAGATTTGGTTTATTTGACAAGCGACGCTGACTGACAGAACAACCGCAAGAAATGAAGATGACTGGGCAGAATGCGGTTACTGAAGAACAACCTGGACGAATGGTGATTTGGAGTGTGCGGCGATATGTGCAGAATGGAAACCTGGTTGCTTGAAGACTATGCGGAAGGCGTTCTCGGCCTTGCCGAAACAACGATTCTTGAAGCTCATTTGCGCGTATGCGACGCCTGCCGGCGGGAACTGTCCCATATCAAGCTCATGTT
>CAZFWQ010000034.1:11674-17790 GCA_964522755.1 uncultured Oscillospiraceae bacterium
GAGGTTGCCGCCATTGAAACGGCCATTTTGGGTGAATGGCTTCGTGACAGGGAATCCTGGATACAGCATGCCGGAACCCGGTTCAATTCCACGGTGAAGCAGGTTGGAAGGCTGGTTGGTTCATCGCTGAAGCAGACGGCGGACATCGCAGGTCAAATTCCCGGCACCCGGGCAGCTGCGGAAGTTGTAGGCGCGACATCACGGAAAACGGCGAAATGGCTTGGAAAGGCTGCATATCGTCAATTGCGGAAAAGTGTCTCCGGTCTGGTGAAGGACCCTGGTTCGGCCCTCATGAACCTGATGGGGGGTGGGTGATAATGCTCCTTGTCCTCGGTGTTATCCTGTCTGCCGCAGCGTACTTGCTATTGGGCATCCTGCTGCTGGTTGCGTCCATTCTGCTGAATGTGCTTTTCATCCCTTTCGGATACCGGATTCAAGGCCATCGGCACGAAGGGGACGCAATGGCGGAAGGAAGGCTGAGTTGGCTGTTCGGACTGGGTTCCATGATATTTTCATTCGACGGCGACCGTGGTTTCAGCATGCGGCTGATGCTCTTTTCGCATTGGCCGGTCAGACTGTTCAGCGGTTCGAAAGATGGCAGGCTGAAAGCCACTGAAAAGAAAAGGGGAAAGAAAAAGGCGGCCGCTGCAAAAAAGAGGGAGAGACGAAAATTCCATTTGACAGTCGATAAACTGAAGCTTTTCGTAAGAGCAGGAATGCATATCGTGAAATGCATGCTTCCGCGGCAGCTAACCCTGGATTGCAGGATTGGATTCGAAAATCCAGCACACACTGGAATGCTATGCGCAGCAGTGTCTCCGCTCCGGCCTTTGTTGACGGGCGGAAACATGCGATACAATATCCGGCTCATGCCGGTCTTTGACGAATCGGAAGTATCCGGCGACATACTGATCCGGGGCCGCATCATCATCTGGTTCATCGTTTGGGAAGCTTTGAAACTCGCGATCTCGAAGCCTTTCAGACAGGACATATTCGGCAGGAAGAATACACGCATTGCAACGACAGGAGGAGGTAACGGACATGTTTGATTTTCAGGCAATCGAAGCAAATGTAGGCGCTATGATGGAGAAACTAGAAAAGTTTCTGGTGAACAAGACCGTTGTCGGTGAAAAAATCGTGATTGGTGATGTGACCCTGATACCATTTCTTTCAGTTGGTTTCGGAACCGGCGTCGGACTTGGCGAAGGCGGTTCGGGTGAAAGCAAAGGCAATGGCGGCGGAGGCGGACTTGGCGGGACCATCAAGCCGATTGCCGTGCTTGTCATCAAGGATGGAAACGTTGAGATGATTCCGATTAAGAAGTCCAGCGGACTGGAAGCGCTGGTCGAGATGGTTCCCGGCATCATGGAAAAAATGAAGACGGAAAAGGAAAAGGCCGGAGACGAGAAGAAGGATACCTGATGCTGATTTGCACATGCGGTAGAAAAAGCCCCGGAGGAGAACTTCCGGGGCTTTTGCGCAGCGATTCGTCTTGGCTGTTATCCTGCATATCCATTCATCCGTACTTTCAAGTGTGCTTTTATGCGCTTCAATCAACAAAATTTCCGGGAGGTTTTTGAAATTCCCGATCACAGGACTTCGATGATGCCGGTGATTGTATCAGATACCTCGATGAGGAGTTCTTTTGATACATGTTCCCGATATCCGGCGTTTTTTGCGGCAGGGTTGATGGTTCTTACCTGATCGCACATGACAAATCCGGTTGTTTTCAATGAGCAGCCCAATGAGATGTGAAAAGGCGATCTCCTATCCGTGTTCGTGATGGGACACACAACAAGCAGACCGCTTCTTGCGTTGAACAAATCACGGCTGATTACCAGGGCAGGCCGACATCCGCTTTGTTCGTGGCCTGTCCGCGGATCCAGATCCAGATCGATGATATCCCCTTGACTGAACCTGGAAGGTTGCGACGCGGAAGGCTCTTTTGCCATCACCATTCCTCTTTTCCAACATCGGGACCCCAGTCGATATGTTCAACTGCATAGGATTCCGCGTATTCAGCGACTCGATCCTCCAGTGTCCGATGTTTGCGGACGGGGAGAATGATGATTTTTCCTTTTTCAGCCAGAATCTCGACTTCATCGTCTACAGAAAGGCCTGCAAATCCAAGTATGGCTTTGGAGAGACGAACCCCGTTTCCGTTTCCCCATTTTCTAATGGCTGTTGGCATCCTATTCACCTCCAAGACAAAGTATATACCCGGTATATACTTTGTCAACAACCAGGTTGACAAGAATGTTGTCATCGAGTGATAATATCATCCACCAGGTTGTCAGAAACCGGTTTTTCCGTTCCGACCACATATGATTTTGCGACAGGATCGCAGTTGTGTCTCGTGAATGAATACTCAATGCGAGGCAAGATATTCCCTGATAAGCCCTGTAAAGCGCACGCCGTATCGCTCCGCCTTGGTATTTCCAACACCGGAAACCTCCATGAATTCGTCAACCGTTTGCGGAAGCCTGCTGCACATGTCATGGAGGGTCGCATCGGTGAAGATGATGTAGGCTGGAACACGGGCGGAAAAGGCAAGCTCTTTTCTCAGTTCCTTGAGTGCGGGGAATAATCCGCTGTCTGCCTGCACGGTGAGCCGGTTCTTCTTCAACTTGGAGCCTTTCTTGGGCAGGCGGTCTTTCTTTTGCGACGGGCTCTTCTTCTGTTCCTGGTCCTTCTTGGGCAGGCGGTCTTTCTTAAGCGGCGAGCCCTTCTGCTGTTCCTGGTCTTTCTTGGGCAAGCGGTCTGTCTTAAGCGATGAGCCCTTCTCCGGCGGGCTCTTCCTGATATTCTTTGGAAGCCGCATTTCAATGGTTTTGTTGCCCGGAAGGATTTCCGATGAAGAATCGGTTAACCTTACCATTGGAAATTCACCCTCAGACAAGGTGAGGAAACCGTTGTCGATCATGAAATCCATCATGCTTCGTATCCTGTGAACAGGTACTTCCGCCATGATTCCATATGAGGGCGTCGAATCCAGCCCGAGACGCCGGATCCTTTCATTCTTCCCGCCGTGAAGGATGTCGGCAATCATGGATTTCCCGAAACTTTTTCCGCGTTGGCTGAGATGGACCATGCATGACAGGATTTTTTGCGCTTCGGCAGTGATATCCACGGGTTCAAAACCGGTCAGGCAATTGGAACAGTTCCCGCAGAAATTCGGGGCGCGCTCCCCAAAATACCGCAGGATATATTCACGCAGACAGTCGGAAGAGGAACAGTAGAACGTCATGACTTTCAACCGCTCCCTGTCCTTCTGCATCAGGGCCTGCCGCTGTTCCGCAGTCAGGCTTCCGTCGCCGTCCCGGCCGGCTTCGATGAGGAACTGGTTTGTCCGGACATCCTGTGCGCTGTAAAGCAGCACGCATTCGGCCGGCTCGCCATCCCGTCCGGCGCGACCGGCCTCCTGATAGTAGCTTTCAAGGTTTTTCGGCATGTTGTGATGAACCACGAAGGATACGTTGGATTTGTCGATTCCCATGCCGAAAGCATTTGTGGCAACCATCAGGGTTTTCCGATCATACAGGAAATCGTCCTGATTGGCCTGACGCTCTTCATTGCCCAACCCGGCATGATACTGGGTGGCGGAAAAACCTCGCCTGTTCAAATCCGCGCATACCGTTTCCACGTTTTTTCGGGTGGAACAATAAATGATACCGCTTTTGTCGCGGTTTCGTTTCAGGATTTCCAACAGGGCGGGAAGCTTGCTTTCCGGTTTTTGAATTTCGAAGGAGAGGTTCTTCCGGTCGAATCCAGTGACTACGACTAAAGGATCCTTTAGCTGCAGCATTCGGATGATGTCATCGCGCACCTCGGCAGTCGCAGTAGCCGTGAAGGCGCTGATGACGGGGCGATAGGACAGCCTGCCGACAAATTCCATGATCTTCAGGTAACTGGGACGAAAATCCTGCCCCCATTGGGAAACACAGTGAGCCTCGTCCACTGTGACCATGGATAGGGTCGTGACTGCGGCCAGCTGCAGGAATTCATCTGTCAAAAGCCGTTCCGGTGCCACATATATGATCTTGTAGGCACCCATCCTCGCATTGGCCAATGCCCTGGCGTATTGCCCCGCCGTCAGGGAACTGTTGATGTATGCCGCTTTGACGCCGGATTGGACCAGTGCGTTTACCTGATCCTTCATCAGTGAAATGAGGGGAGATACCACGAGGGTGATCCCCTGCATCATGAGGGCTGGAACCTGGAAACAGATTGACTTTCCGGCACCCGTGGGCATGACGCCGAACACATCTTTTCCCGACATGATATGATTGATCAGCTCGGTTTGTCCCTGACGGAAGGAGACATGGCCGAAGTATTGTTTCAGGATATCCTGTTGATTCATGCATAGTCTCCCTATCGGGGGATGTGATGATTATTTGAGCGGAACGGAAAAACATGTATCGTGGATTGGAATACCACGCCATTGTCCGCAGCTTCATTGTAGCACATCATTTCCATGACTTGAGCCCGAGTATGTTTCCACTCAGCAAAGTCGATTTTCGATTTTTTCATGCGAGTTGCTTGCTGCAGCTTGCATGCATTCTGCGGCTGATACTGCAGAATGTGTCGCAGGGCTTATGCAGGATTTCTCGCAGTTACCTTGAATAGCAGGTTCATAAATAGTATACTGAGTTCAAAACAATGATATTCAGCTTCAGGATGTCGAAGCAAATTCACTTTCATCATGCTGAACAAGTTCTTCCTGGTCATTCCGTTTCATGTGACAAAAGCCAGATCCTTGGCGATATGCGGAATTCCTGGTGAAAGGCGTGTTGTGATGGGATTCGAAGAAACCGGCAGCCAGTACTTGAAAAAAAAGATGGAATTGGCAGACGACAAATTTTATTCAGTTCGTCTTGCGCAATGGTCTGAACTGCATCCTGTAAAAGACATTTATGGGAACCATTGGCGAATTGATTCCGATACGGGACAATGGAAGGTTTTGTCTTCGAAGGGATGGATAATCCAGGAACCAGGCGTGAAGAAGGTCTTTCTTCCATTTTGGCGACGGTTGCTGCGGTTCAGGTCGAAGATTCTCGATTTCAGTGACAAGCCGGCTGAAACGCTCCCGCAATGGCTTTACCAGTCTGCCCGCAACTTCATGTTGAGTCTTCCGGATACGTTGCTGTATAGTTTGTTCCTTACGTTGCTGGTTTATTTCAGCGCATGGGCTTATCATACCTATCTGCTGGCCTTCATCACCGAAGGTTTCAGCTTCGGTTCCGGTATTCCCGTTGCTTCACTGATAAACACCAATGCTGATTCGCGTGCGACCCGTGCCATGTATAATACGGGATATTGGACTTTGGCGGGATTTTTTGTTTATCTTTTGTTGAGCAAGGTGCTGAGTTATCGTGCGCTTTCGCTGGCCAAAGGGGTTATTACGCTTCCGTGGTGGTTCACAGCCGCTGTTGGCCGTGTCGGATTGCCGGCAATATCCAGATTTCTGGCATGCAGCGCCATCGGAGGTATTTTCAGCCTGATGGTGGGCTCCTCGGATTCGATCATTGTCCTTGCCATGATATTATTCCTGTCTTTCATCGCGCAATCCCAGAGCACATTCAACTACATGCTTTATTTGGCTGAGCGTGACATTGGAAATCTATTGGGGCTGAAGAAAACACAACGGGAATTCACTCGGAGCAATGTTCTTTTCACGGCCCCCGGTCTTGCGTTTGGCTTGATAATTGGTTACATGGCGCATTTGAATCCCCTCCCCATTCTGTTGATGGTCATAACGGCTTCTGTTTTGGCATATCTGGTCCACAAACGGACTTTGCCTGCATCAACTGCTTTGCTGATTTTTATTTTTGGCTTGGTCACCTGCGCCTTTTTCAAGGAAATGAATGTCTTTGCTGATGATGGCGGATGGAATGAATCCGGCGGCAATATGCGAGGTTGGTGGAAATCTCCCGGTGCAGGACCTATCAGGAGAATGGGAAGAGGTCCCGCTGGAAATGCTGCAACTGGCGGATTGTTTGGTGCCCTTGCGGGTGGATTGTTCGGGGGTGCAAGTCCGTCAACCGGACCCATTCCCGCACCTGGACCCATTCCCGCACCTGGACCCATTCCCGCACCTGGACCCATTCCCGCACCTG
>CAZFWQ010000035.1:0-2641 GCA_964522755.1 uncultured Oscillospiraceae bacterium
CACTAAATGTGAGAGACAGAAAGATAGGCAGGTACAGCTTTTTTCCGGCTTGTGTTCCCGGCAGCTTCATCGTGTGCTCCATCCTGGTCGCTGCTCAACAAAAGTCATTCATTGCAACGGTTGGCTTATATGTTGACATCCATCATCTGGTTGTTGGAGGAGATAATGGAATCCATCATCTGAGCAATGGCTGACATAACGGAATTCATCATCTGAGCGATGATCCTGATCATCATGCAGGCATATTGAGTATAGGACATCGGCAATCCTCCGTCAATCCGTGAGTGGATGCCCTTCAATCGGATGCCCTGTGGACGAATGTCCTCTATGCGGATGCTCTGTAAGTGGATGTTCTGTAAGCGGATGCTCTGTAAGGGGATGCCCCGTAAGCGAACGCCCGCGGTCCGTCACCTTGTCATCTGGAGACAGGCATCCTATGAGCAACGGCGAAAGAGGGTCATGAAGCTTGAGATTGGCCGCAACCCTGCTTTCCCCGTGGTTCGCGTAGCAATAGACACATCGATGGGCGCAGGAATGGTAGGCGCCTATGTCCACAGATGGCTGGCACCCGCAGGATTTCCGCTGGTTCCTGTCTTTCCCGCCGGACAGGATGCCGGTCAGGGACGGATCGATGCAATGACCCGAAGTTATGCCGAATCGGGTCAAATCCTGCTCTTCGGCGCAGGCTTCCATGACCATTCCGCTGCGGGCAGCCGTCTCGGACAGGTACGGAGCCAGTTCTGCCACTGCATCCGGATTCATCGGGGAAATGCTTGCCCTCGCCATGGCCCTCATTCCGGATGGATACATATCTACAAAACTGATGACGCACCGTCGTGTGTATCCGGCCAGGCGTTCCGCTAAATGCCTGAAATTTTCCCGATGAACCTGGACCGGCCAATCCGGATGCAGCAGGATCGGATCGTATCGCCAGATGATGCGGTCCGGCCCAATCCTGCGCGAAAGTGTGTGAAAGGTTTCCACCGAGGCTCCACGATCCGGGACGCCCGGCTCAAGCCCGGTTCCATAACCTGTTACCGTATATTGAAAACCATAGTCGTATTCCCGCAGCTCATCAAGCCTGGATAAAAAGGGAGCGGGATTCTTTGACCAGAACACCAGGAAGTCCACGCTGTCCGGATTCAGCATGATGCGGGAAACCTGGTGAAACCGCATCGGATTCCTCACCAGCACATAACCGTCATGCAGCCGGTTGAAAAACCAGTCTCCGAAAAAGGCAGGAATATCTGTGCGGCGACTTGCGCTGATTATCATGATCCGCCTCCTTCCGGTATCGTTTAGCCAAAGTCCCATATCTGCCTGAAACCTTGCCTGCCTTAAAACTTGCCTGCCTGAAACCTTGCCTGCCTGAAACCTTGCCTGCCTTATTCCTTGCCTGCCTTATTCCTTGCCTGCCTTAAACCTTGCCTGCCTGAAACCTTATCCGTCGAAATCCTTATCTGTTTAGGCCTTTACACAAACACACGTTCGTTTTATACTATATCAAAGCAGTTCTTTTTCTGCAAGGGGGAAGTCCAATGACGGAGGGAAGTCCGATAGTCCGTGAACGCACCGTCTTCCATGTCGATGTCAACTCGGCCTATCTCTCATGGGAAGCCGCCTGGCGCCTGCAGCACGGGTCCACGCTGGATCTGCGCACCATCCCGTCGGTTGTCGGCGGGGATCCTGAAAGCCGGCATGGCATTGTACTCACTAAATCAATTCCCGCCAAAAAGTTTGGCATCCAGACCGGGGAAGTGTTGTGGCAGGCCCGCCAGAAATGCCCGAACCTGGTGGTGGTACCGCCCAACTATAGCCTTTACATGATGTGCCATCAAGCCCTGCTGGATCTTTTGCATGATTTTTCATCGGATGTGCAGGTTTATTCCATTGATGAGGCTTTTATCGAGTACACCGGCTCGGAAAGTGTCCAAGGTGACGCCGTGGCAACCGCCCATAGGCTTAAGGATCGTATAAGGAACGAACTGGGTTTCACCGTGAATGTGGGTGTGGGTCCCAACAAACTGCTGGCAAAGATGGCCGGCGAGTTCTCAAAGCCGGACAAGGTGCATACCTGCTGGCCGGAGGAAATCGAATCCAAGATGTGGCCGATGCCGGTTGGCGAACTCTTCGGGGTGGGTCGCGCCACAACGCCGAAACTGCAGCGCCTGAACATCATGACCATCGGGGATCTGGCCAATGCGCCGGACGACATGCTGGCACGCCACTTGAAAAGTTACGGTGCCTTGCTCAAGGCTTCCGCGCAAGGGCAGGAATTCTCCAGCGTCGGCCCCGATTTCAGACCGCCCATGAAAGGCATCGGCAATTCGTCCACCATTCCATTCGACTGCGATACCCTGCAGGAAGCGAAACTGGTCCTTCTCTCCCTCACGGAAATGGTCTGCATGCGCCTGCGGCAGACTGGCCTGTGCGCGCGGCTTGTATCCGTATCCATCCGGAACAGCGACATGAACGGCCGCGGCCACCAGCACAGGATGGACGCCGCCACGGACAACACCTTCCGGATTTATGAGACGGCCTGCCGGCTGTTCGGGGAAATGTGGCTGGGTCCGAAGGAAAAAATACGCAATTTCGGCGTCCGGGTATCCGACCTGAGCCTTGCCGACTACATGCAGATGTC
>CAZFWQ010000035.1:2651-17785 GCA_964522755.1 uncultured Oscillospiraceae bacterium
ACCTTACGACGAACGGAAAAAACGTCTGGACGACACGCTGGACCGCATCCGTTTCAGATACGGGACCCAATCGGTTCAGCGGGCCGCCTTCCTGGCATCCGGCATCGCTCCGGTGATGGGCGGCATTCCGGAGGAGGATTTCCCGATCATGAGCAACATCATGTGATTATTTCTGATACCAGCCCAGCAGCCTGTCAAGGTACCTGGACTTCATCTGCCTGCTGGCCAGCACCTGCTTTATCGGCGGCAGTTTCAGGATGACGCCGAGGACGGCGGCCATGGCCCGGTGGCTGAGATAGGCCTGGTTGTCGAATATCAGATTCTGCAGCCTGCCGTTTTCTATGGCCATCAAAACCGCCCGATGAGAAGAGTTGACCGGCGTGATGACCTTTTGTTCCCTGGTTTTCAACTTCAGCGCACCTGTCGGGCAGGTACGGATACATACTGCACACCCCAGGCAGACCCGTTCGTCAACCTTCGCTTTTTTCCGGACAGGTTTCGCGGGGTCATTGGCCGACACCAGCGCAAGCGCTTCAACCGGGCAGACATTCACGCACTTGCCACATCCGGTGCACGCCTCCTCCTTTACAAACGGAAGGAAGTTCGTGGTATTGATCGAGTTCTTGAATCCGAACCTGCGAGCCGCCACAAGGGCTTCACAGCAGCATCCGCAGCAATTGCAGATGAAACTCACCTCATTGCGGACATTTTCGCCGAATTGCACCAGGTTGCTTTCATAGGCCTGCTCCAGCAGTTTCATGCCTTCCGTTTCATCCACCCTGCGTGCGATTCCGTGCTTGATCAAGGAAGAAGCGGCACCCCCGAACGTCATGCAGATGTCCATGGGGGCATCGCAGGCCGTGCCGAGGTGCTGCTTTTTATGCCGGCAATAGCACATGCTGATGCTCATGTGGGATGCGGTTTTGATGACCTTGCTTGCCCGCTCGTAATCCATGACCTGCATCGTCAGATCACCCGGCGTGGCTGCTCCCTGCGTAGCTGCTCCTGTTGTGGCTGCTCCCGGCTTAGCTGCAACTGACGCAGCTGCTCCTGGTGCCACTGTTCCCGGCGTGGCCGCAGCCAATGCGGCTTCATTCACGAAGGCACGGCCCAGGTTGGTATCCGGATTGACAAAGAGTTCCCTGATGAAATCCTCTTCCACGGTGATGTATTGGTAAAACAGTTCCGACAGCAGTTTCTGATCCACATCCGTGCGGATCCGCATCAGCGAGAATTCGAAGAATCCGGCCATGGGCGGCGGCATCATGTACATGGTTGTCCCGTCGGGCTGCTCCATGTCCAGCAGCAGTGCGCGTGACGAAAGCTCATGCAGAATCTCCTCCGCGTCATGTGCGTCCTTTCGCCAGGCTTTCTCCGCAGCCGCCGCCCTGAAGGGCTTCACCGGAAGCAGCGACATATAGGCCGCCTCCTTCTCATTCATCAGCACACCCAAAATCCGGAACAGCAGTTCAGTCGGCGGTGCTCCTTGCGGAAACAGGTTGATGCGGTCGGAAAGCCTTTCGAATCCGGACTTCAGGTTGTGGTGCGCCATATGTGCCTCCTGTTATTCTTCTTCGGCTGGATGGGACTGCATGGGAGGATATACAGGAAAATGCGCAGTTTAAAAACATTTGAGTCACCTGAACAGCAACGTCATCATCGCACTTTCAGGAACGGGCACCTGGGCATGACGTTCTCCGACAACAAGCGTGGCTTCAGTGGCCGGTCCGCGATTGACGAGGACAACGGCATAACCGCCGTCGGGATTCCGGAACGCAACCTGGCAGATGCCCTGCATGTCGCAGGTGGATGCAAGGCGGACGGCTCCGCGCTTCACATATTTGCTGAAGTGGCCAAGTGCCCAGAACTGGCACCCGTACGTGACATTATTTGTTCCCGAGTGAATCTGCAGCAATCCTCCGCCATCCTTGCTGCCGTGCTGAAAGAAGGGGCCTATGTGAGGTTTTCCCGTTTCATCCAGCGCGATGTTCCAACAGAAGATGCTTCGTGACCAGTTCCGCATCATGTCCACATACATCGCGCCATTTTCACAGACGGCTTCCGGAGTCGGTAAAAAACCGCTCCCCTGTTCGGTCATATGGGCATCGACATCAGGATGCAATTCGTGCAGCATGGACATTGATTCAGCCGGCCCCTCGTATGGATGGTAGGCGATTCCCTTCACAACAGCCTTCAGCGATGGCTCATCCAGCATCCATTTGGCACGGCGCCACATCAGGTAGTTGTGGTCCATAATCCAGAATTCGGTATCATCAAGTCCGTTTCGTTTCAGGCGCGGCAGCAATTCATCGCGAAGGAAGGCCATCTCCATTTCCGGATGCCAGTAGCAGGCGGGCATCAGGCTGAGCTGGTCCGTCTCGCTTTCATTCTGTGTTGTCAACGCATGGATTCGAATGCCTTCCGCACGGTATGCAAGCAGGTAATGAAGATAATAATCGGCATATGCGCCGAGGTACTTCTCACGCATCCATCCGCCTGTCATGAGTCCTCCCGTTTTCATCCATCCGGGAGGACTCCAGGGAGAGGAAAGAAGGAACATGTCCGGGTTCACTGCCAATGCTTCCCTAATAATCGGGATCATGCATTCCTGATCCGGCTTGATGGAGAAATGTTCCATCGCGACATCATCAGGCACATCGTCATAACTGTATGGATACCTTCCGAAATCGCACTGGCCCACCGTAAGCCGGCCGACATTGAAACCCATTCCCCCCGATTCGGAAAACAAACGCTTCATCACGATGGCGCGCTCATTCATGTCAAGCCCGTCCAGCAGGTAGCATGAAGCCTCCGTGAATGCGCCTCCGAAACCGAGCACCTCCTGGCATGCCTGATCCGGACTCACATGGATGACGGGCAGCTTCTGCACTTTGGTCAGTCCGCCAAACTTGTAGTCCCGGGGCCATGTTACCTGTGTGCTGGTGAAGATGCCGGTCTGCGATTCCTGATGAAATCCGTTCCGTTCCGTGCAGACAACCTTGATTTCAGCTTCTTTCCGCATGATTGCGCCTCCCTTGATGTTCCTTTCACCTTATCGGCTGCCGGATACGCACAGGACCCATCTTTTTGTGAATCGGCAATTTGTCCGTAGTACCCATGTGTTCACAAACATTCCGGATATCCATGGTATTCATCGTGCACAAACCTGTATGACCGTCTGCAAACAACTGTATCATATAGTGCATGGCATTCAAAGTTCTGTTGTCAAAGTTTTGTTGTCGAAGTTCACGGCAAAGTTCCAGGCAAAGTTCAAGCGGCCAAAGTTCAAACTGTCAAAGTTCAAGCTGTCAAAGTACATCTGTCAAAGTTCTGGTTGCATTTTTCCCCATTATGTATTATCATTCTTTATGCGCCTTCGAAAATGTGTCTTCGGATACAAAGACAGACGCAGCAGGTCTGAACCGCACAAGCTGTTCCTCCTGCAACGTGCGCCCATCGCTCAACTGGATAGAGCATCTGACTACGGATCAGAAGGTTGGGGATTCGAACTCTCCTGGGCGCGCCAGTGAAAACCGCTAATCGTAAGGATTAGCGGTTTTTATTTTTCTTATAGGGCAACTGGAAATTGGGGTTTGCCTCGAAAGCAAGGAAGAAGTGCAATGGGCAAAACGATTGCTCCTATGTCTATATTGTTTCATCTATTATAGACTTGATAGTGAAGCCGGCATTATTTGATCTGCCAAGATTGTCATGTTCATAAGTTATCAAGGCTTTCCACAAAGCCCACCCTCTTGCTCTATCAACGGTATCGGGATCTAAACCGTGTAAAAACTCCTTTCTGCTTTCCTTATCAAAGAAAGTCCATGCCATTGCATAATCGCATGATGGATCACCAACTCCCATGATGCCAAAATCAATTACACCGCATAATCGACCACATGTAACAAGCAAATTGCCGGGAGCAACATCACCGTGTATCCAGACACCTTTATTCGTCCATTTGGAATAAATTGCACGTTGCCAGATTTTACTTAAATATTCAGTTGGCAACACACATTTCAATCGAGATAATGCTGCTTCTGTTTCATTATGATATACAGACAAATCACCACCACGAAAAAAATTATGTTGTCCTGCAACTGGAGCATCGACTGTGCTTATTGCCTGCAGTTCTTTTAGAAAGTCTGCCAAATCAATGGCAAACTGTTTTATGTCATCAATATTCGCATGGTTTACAGTTTCTCCCTCAATATAGCGATTAATCGACCAGAGAAAGGGATAGCAGCTATCGGGATGACCTTTTTCGATAGGCAATGAAATCGGAGTTGTGATGAATTGCCGAAGTATCGGAAGCCATTTCAATTCCTTTTCAACTTGATCAACATAAGCCTCGCTACTGGGAAGCCGTATCGTCATCTCATTTCCAAGATGAAACGTTCTATTGTCGTGACCACTTTCATCAACCTGTTTTATCGATAAATGCTTCCACTTTGGGAATTGATTGCTTATCAATTCTTGCACGATTTTTGTAGTAATCTCGAACATATATCCCTTCTTGATATGCTATTTATACTATTATATTCCATATGAATTTCGTTATGCAGAACATAAATAAATTAACAATTAGCCCAGGTTTGCTAAAACAAATCACTATGCGTCCCGGTCCGAGTTAATGTCAGCGTCAATACATCATCTTCGACATAGTAAATCAACAACCAATCCGGCTCGATGCGGCACTCTCTGTGACTTGCCCAGTTACCGCTCAGGTTGTGGTCTTTGTACTTCGCTGGCAACGGCTCGCCGGACAACAACATTTCGACCACTGCATCCATTATAGTGATATCACGTTTTCTTTTTACTGCAAGCTTCAAATCTCTTTTGAAACAGCCTGACAAAACAAGCCTATACTTGCTCATCGGCCATTACCTCCATGAAGGCTTCATGGAAACTACTGTACCGTCTGGCGTTTGGGTCACGGCTTAGTTTTTCCGATTCAATCATTGCTTCAATTGTTTCCTTGTTAGGTACAGGGGCTGATAACTCAAATGGTATACGGCGTTCATTTACTACCTTTTTTGCAAAAATTGTAATTGCGCTTCCCATAGAAAGCCCAATTTCATCACAGATATGGTCAAACTGCTTCTTCAAGTTCTCGTCCATACGAACGGTTATGTTTGTTGTAGCCATATGAAACACTCCTTTTCACTTTATATCAACATTATACTGCAAACCATGTGCATTTGCTACCATATGCACAATAGAGGTTGCGCACTGCGGACACCCAAACGTACTTGATGGTTGCCATAGGATGTCCGGAACGGATAAATAGTTGTCTACTGTTTGTCTGCTGCTGATACAAAAAGAAGACTGATGATACATTATGTTACCAAAAGTCATAATCATGAAAACCGCTTATAATGCACGTTTCACAAAAACACCTGAAGGTTAAAAACAGGTTAAATTGTGACTACGGATCAGAAGGATGGGGATTCGAACTCTCCTGGGCGCGCCAGTGAAAACCGCTAACTGTAAGGGTTAGCGGTTTTTTGTACTCATGCCGCCAAAAATAAGGATTTTACCATTTTTATTTGTCACTCAATCGATATGGGTTGATTTTTGCATTTTTATTAGTGCAACCCCGAAAGCCCACAAATATCCTAAGAAAAGCGGGAGAAACTATGAATCTCACTCCTTGAATTTATCTATTTGACTGTCCCGCGCGTCACCCGTAGTCAGCGAGGTTGACTCATCTTTAGATGGCTTGTTTATGTTGTTTATGCGGCGTAAAATCATGTTGAATAGTTACTGCAATTGATTACAAATAATGTAAAATTTCTACGTGAACCCAAAGGATGGTCTAATTCTGAAATTGCAGAATGGTGGTCGGAAGATGAGCCGTAAGATGAGCAATTTGTTTATTTGTTCCGATACTTTTCGGCGGCCGGGTCAGGCTGGCAGCAGGAACAGGGCTTTTTTGCTCATTCTCGCGTTGATGATCGTGCTGCTCTGTGGTTTCCTCTCTTACTGCCTAAAATTCCCCGGAGTTCTTTATCCCAACATCCTTCGCGGTGACCTAATGGACGTCTCCCTCAACACGGACGGCACAGCCTGGATTCTGACCGATGGCTCATTCAAATATATCCAGACCGTATCGCGACCCGGAAATGTATCAAGCGGGGTTCGGGGAAAGTTCTGCAAGACTTTCCTTTATCTTTTCGATCCGGCCAATCAAACAGTTATAAAAAAGATCACGACCAGATACCAACAACTTCCCAGCCAGTGCAAACTTGTCCAGTCCGACGGTTCCCTTTGGCAGGTCAGCCAAGTTCAAAAAGAACCATGGATCATTAATAGGTTTGATGTAAAGACCGGCCAGCAGGAGTTGGATACCGACCAGTTCATCTCCCAGTATACAGAATTGAAGCCGGGAATTGCCCAGGTCTCCTATCAGGATAGTCCCGACCGGATCAGCTTAAAAAGCAAGGCAGGACTTTCTTATGAGTTCCTGTTGGGAGACAGTTTGCTTCTTCCCGACCAAGTGGAGCTGGTCCGGTCCAGGATCATTGACCAATACCAGCGTCGAGGGCTCGATTCGCTGGTCGTTCTGGTCGCAGAAAGCAACTCGGCCACCAGCCGCAAAATGTTGTACCAACTTTACGGCTCTACGGCCGACCTGGTCACAGAATTGCTCTGGCCCTTCAACAGGATCGACAATGATTTCTATATGTATCAATTATCCCAGGATGATTTTAACGCGAAATACCGCGCTGTGCCGCTGGTTACGGGTGAAGTCTATCTTGAACCGATCATAGTCTATCAGGACCAGGAGCTTGCGATAATGTTGACCCAGGATCAGATTGGCACTGAGGCTAAACGAAGCCTGATTTGCGTTGACACAACTGGTGGCATTAGGTGGACGGTTCCCCCGGAACAACTTTTTCCGGAGATCATGTTAAGGAAAGACGATGCATTTACCGTTGCCTTCTTTATTAAAGATAAAGTAAAGGGAGAGCGACAGGAAAACATTTTCGCCTTGAAAGTGGAGGATCTGGGAGCGATCGGCATTGATCTGAGGACCGGGAAAGAGCTCTGGCAAATTAGGCCCTGACTATGCCGGTATTTGGCGACCCGAACCTTCTTCAGGGAAATTATGCTTTGTTTGACCGCGGCATCGAGATACAGAATAGCAAGCTCGTTCCTGGTAATGGGGTCAGGTATTCCCTGTCGCTGCAAGAAGCACCCATATCAGGTGTTCAAATCGATATGCAACGAATTAAACGAATTCCGCACCGCATAAAAGGAGAGGGCAGTCTCTCTCGAAACCATCCTCTCCCCAGTTCCACTTTTCTGTTTATACTTTGTTCATGGTGCCCATTGTGAGAGGTGAGTTTGCTCCAGTTCCATTTTTCTGTTCATAGTTTGTTCATGGTGCCTGACCCCTAGATCATGACGAGCACTAGAAAAACAGATAAAGCTTTTTTCATGACAAGACCCCTTCTGCCTGCTGTATTTTATCCTTGGAGCTTGCACAGGGTATCTTGCCCGGGTCTTTTCTGAAGC
Organism: uncultured Oscillospiraceae bacterium; assembly: GCA_964522755.1. Classification (GTDB taxonomy): domain Bacteria; phylum Bacillota; class Clostridia; order DSM-8532; family DSM-8532; genus JAEWSN01. The sequence continues at coordinate 10,173 of CAZFWQ010000035.1, forward strand.
CCTGCTGAAAATCCCAACCTTCTTGCATGAAGGTCAAGTGCTTATGCAGAAAGCATCTTGATGAAGTATATACTTCGTCAAGCGCTTATGCAGAAAGCACCTTGATGAAGTATATACTTCATGATTGCAAAATATCAATATGCATTTAAGAAAATACATGCGTCTTGAGTAGATCATTTAGTCTGAAATCCAGAAATGTTGATTACAAACGGCTCTCTGCAAAAAAGCCGCAGACCCGCAAGCCCAGCATCCGGAAAACCATGAAGAACAAACCAGGAGTCAGGGACAAATTCATGGCACAGGCGCGAATCCAAGTTTGAAAAATTCATTGGGGTTGTTGAAGAACCAGTCGGCTGCAATCTCTTTGGCTTCCGCCATATGAATCCAGCCGATATCCATCATGTCGGACAATGCGCACGCCACATTGTCCCTTGCCATGACAAGGTATCCGATGGCTGTTTCGGGACATCCGCAGTCACCGCCAAAGGCCATCAGCTTTTTATGCGGGACCGCAACCAGAGCCCTTTTCATCAGCTCAATCGAGTAAACCGGATCAATGCACTGCACCCAGCAGAGGTCGAGATACGCATTGGGATAATTCTTTCCTATGAAAAGGAATTCATCCATATATGGCCAGTTTCCATGAAACAGATCGAAACGGACTTCGGAGTGAAGCTCCATCACCGGAATGAAATGTACCGCATTGGTCTTTGCTATGTCATTTCTTATTCCCGCCATGTGCCCGGTATGTATCTGCACCGGCAGGTCATATTTCCTTGCCATCCTCATGAAATAATGGAACAGCCAATCCCCTAGAATCGTCATTTCCAGGGTTCCGCACATGTGCCTCGGATCACTGATGATCAGGTTGAAAATCGCCTCCGCTTCGGCCCTGGCAGGATATTTGTAGTCTATGGGCCTGTTGTAGGCACTCTGATCTTTCATGCATACGATACCGAAATCAATGGATTTCTTCAGCAGATTCTCAAAGCCTTCCAGATAATCGTCAAGGCAGACGATCTTTCTGCCGGTGTATGGCTGCAGCCTATTTATGTCGCCCGCAGTGTAGAGCCTGTGGAATGCCGGCAATGGAAATGCATATCTGCAGAACCTTGTCGGCTTTTCACCCTTTCCCTCCAGCAGGGAAAGGAACTCATCCACATTGTATCTGTCTACTATCATTGCCTTGATGCCGAACTTTTCAAGCAATGCTTCACGCAGCTCCACACTGCGCGTTGAAAGTCCATCTTCAAGTTTCCTGAAAGATTCCCTGCTGATTTCATCAATTCCCCAGCATTCCTTCAGGGAAATGCTTATGGCGCGGGCATACGCCGTTTTCCCGGTTCTCCCATACAATCGCTCGAACCTGTCGTATCGCTCATCAAACGTCATTTCAGCGTTTTCATCGATGAACCCGTCCAGGGCCGCAGACTGCATATCCGACCCTGCATAGCCGAAGAAAAACGAGAAATGCTCTTCATGAGCAGTGATGCTGGAATAGTGTTCATGCGTCTCAATCACAGGGATTGTGTCCAGATACCCGCGTATTTCGTCATAATGTTCCGAGTTTATCTTCATGGATACGCACCTCGTTGAAGCATCAGTATGACAGCTGCTATTCCACTATCTTCACTGATACTATAGCTATTTTTTTGCAGAGTCAAGATGCGTGCGGAAGCTCAGTTGGGTTCAGCGCACATCACAACTTCGCTCTTCCCGAAGGATGGGCGTTACACGTTTCCGGTGAAATTCGAAATAAGGAAACGAGTCGGGTTGATGAACGTGAATCTAATTGTTCTAAAAAACATCATTCGAAAAAACCCCATTCGAAAAAATAACATTCAACAAAACATCATTCAATAAAACATTATTAACAAAACATGATTCAATGCCTTGAACATATTCCTGCGATGGTATATATGTAAATTGAACCGGCAAGCATAATCAGTCGAATCGTTCTGAAAGTCAGGAGGCTTCGACATGAAGATGAACATGAAGCTGAAAACATGGCAGAAGAACGTTCTGTCGGCCACCGTCATTGTTGTGGGCGGATTTATCCTTTGGAATGCCGCTTTCATGCTGGCGGCAGGAGTGAATCGGCTATACGCGCTGGTTGCAGGCCTGTTGTCCGGAAAAGAGAATGTACCTGAGATTGGAATGGCATGGATTTATGTGTATCTGGCAGTAGTCCTGCTCATTTCCTGGTTTGTTTTCAGGGCAAAAAGATTCATCGCAATGATAAAGGCAACCTATCTGGCAATGCCGCTGATGGTCGTTCTTATTCTCATGGGCATACAATTATATCAGCAGCCGAAATGGGTTCCGATTAGTATTGGCGGAGTGATCGTGCTGGTTGTCCTTGGTTTTCTCTACCTGAAGAAACTCCCTTGGCATTATTATTTCGCGACGGTTTATACAGCTGCAATGGCGCTTTATGTGGTACTTGCCGGAATAGAAATATGATATGGTCGAATGGTGTTGTGAATCCCATCCGGACATGGAACTCAACCGCAGTACGCATGTGAGTTGTTTGACTGTATTATGGGAGGTGCAGGAAATGGATGCTGCTCGTAATTCATGGAACAAATCCAAAATTCTCGCGATGGTCTTCATCATGATCTCCAGCCTTGTCATTTTCACCTTCGGCGCGTTCGCAGCCCCGGCAGTCGATCAGGAAATCAGCCTGGTTCAGCCGGACGGTGAATCATTCATGGCTAAAATCGTAGGCGACGAGTATGGAAACTGGATGGAAACCATCAAGGGAAATGTACTGGTCCGAGATGACGCCGATGGGTATTGGAAGGTCGCACGTCTTGACAATGGCAGGACAAAGGCAATACCTGGCCTTGAAAAGGCAGGAGCTGCCTTGAAAGAGGATGCAGCCAGCCTCAACCGCGAAGTCAGACAGTTCCTGATTGAAAAAAGAGCGCAAAAGAAGCAGGAGATCCTCTCGGCTCCCGGCATGGAATCGACTGTTGCCAGTGGCAGCACACCTTCTCAGGCACTGGTTCTGACGACAAAGCCCAAAATCCTCGTCCTCCTGGTAGAATTCAACGACATATCCATAGCAAATCCGGATTCGGTCTGGAGCAACTCATTTTTCGGTGCTTCCGGCAACACGGTCAATGCTTACTATAAGGAAGTTTCCAACAACAAGTTCTGGTTTGATCCAGCCTATGAAAATGTCGGAGATGTCGATGACGGGATCGCCAAGGTGAAACTCCCGTATAACCATCCCAATACGGGTGACGATATTGACGACCGGAATCAGAAGATTGTTTCGGATGCGCTGACCGCAGTGGATGGTTCGATCAATTTTGCGCAGTTTGACTCGAACAGCAATGGTGTTCTTGAGACGATCGAACTGAACATTGTCACGGTTGTTGCCGGGTATGAACGGGCATATGACATGTCGACCCCATCCATATGGGCGCATAGCTGGGCGATTTCCAGCTTGTACAGGTTCGACGGAAAGAGCACCGCGAAATATACGCAGCAGGGTGAAAGACAGGGAAACCACATGGCGACCATCGGCGTGCTGTGCCATGAACTTGGTCACAACATCGGACTGCCGGACTTGTATGATTACGGGTATGATTCCGATGGAATCGGAATCCACAGCCTGATGGCAGGCGGAAGTTGGGGATATGCGGGCACGTACCCCGGCGAGTCACCCACGCACCTTGATGCCTACTGCAAGGCCCGCCTCGGATTTGCAGCGCCGGTGGTGGTGAGTGAGCGCAACGTGCAGTATTCCTTATATGCCGACTCCGCAAATTACAACGTCTACCGGCTCAATACCAGCAGGACGGGTGAGTATTTCCTGTTTGAAAACAGGCAGTTCATCGGGTTCGATGATGCGCTTCAGCATGATGGCGTGAAAAGCGGCGGAGTCGCGATCTGGCATGTCGACGAAAATGTTACCACGCGGAACGAAAACGAACTGCATAAGCTGGTTGATCTTGAAGAGGCCGATGAAGGATTAATAGGTTTCAGCGAGCTTGACACCATGAAATACACGATGTATGACCACTACTACCACACTGGTTCCCTGACGACGCAAGCAAACAACATCCTGTTCACTTCAACCGGAACACCGAACAGCAACCTGTATTCCGGAAGCGCCAGCGGCGTGTATGCAGGCATCCTTTCAGACAGCGGAAGCATCATGAATGTGATCTTTTCCGACCCCAATACCCAGAAGCCCCCGGTCATCACGGCCAGTCCGACAACACTGACCAACGGGAGTGTAACAGTTGCCATCTCGGATCCCAACAGTGGCAGCATTCTGTCATACAGGACAAATCTCGCCAGTCCATGGACACCGTATGCCGGGCAGCTGATCATTGAGCAGAACTGCACGGTATATGCGCAATCTGTAAAAATAGACAACAGCGCGTTATATGCGGTCAGTACCCGGGTCATTGGAAACATCGACAAGGTGGCTCCCACCATGCCGACAAATCTGAAAGGCATTCCGACGAAAACCAGCATTGCGGTTACATGGACGAAATCAACCGACGCCAGCGGCATCAAATCGTATGACGTGTACCTGGGCGGAATATGGAAGGCATCCGTATCGGGAACAACTTCAAAATACACCATTTCGGGGCTGACCGCAGGAAGAGCGTACAGCATATACATCAAAGCGATAGACATGGCGGGAAATTACGCTGATAGCAAACCAATTACAGTGACTACAAAGAGATGATCGGATCCTTTGGAAGTCCTAATGGCCACTGATTGCCATCCATGTAACATAATTGCTGCCCGAGATTCCAGCGGATGCAAAATCGCATAGATTTGCCATTCTTCCATTGCCTATGTCAACAGGCAGCAACAACCCGGGCTTCGCGTACCTGCTGTTTTGGGATTGTATCGGCGCACCGAAACCAATATTTTCAGGGATTGCCGCCGGAGCCATGGAGATGGGCTTTCCGTTATGGATTTCGTCATAGGCCAGAAGCAAGGGTCCCCGATAAATGGAAATTTTATTTTCGCATTCCATTTTCCCGTGCAGCAGCCTTGGTGAGAAGTCGAAAACGATATCAATGACATCGCCGATATCCCATGACCTGTCAATCCGGAAATACTTACCTGGTTCCAAGGGCCCTATTGCTTCCGAGTTGATGCGAATACTCGTATTTCTGGACCAGGCAGGGATTCGAAGGTTGAATGTCTTTTTTACGGGGGCATCGAACAGGATTTTCACTTTGTTCTTGTAAGGATATTTTGTGAGTATCCTGATTTTTGTATCGGTTCCAATACTGAAGATACCGGGTCCGTAGTAGTTCATGGTAATTGCATCGCCGCTTTCCATGAATGCCCAATCCCTTGCCAATGCGAGCGCTCGTGGCCCGTTTACAGAGCAGCAGTTGATTTCCGGGCTTCCGGCCAGTGCCTGGAAGACGATGCTGTGCGCCGAGGCTTCCCGGACTCCGTCCATCGGCGTATTATACGTCCACCATCGGCCGGACGGACTCTGAGCCGCGATGACGGCATTATACAGCGCAAGTTCCAACTGGTCGGCAACAATGGAATCTCCCGTCAGCTTTAACATGTCAACGGATAAAACCGACCATGCAACCGTACAGCATGTCTCGATGGCGCCCGGATCATAAGGATTTCCGCAGGCCTGCTCCCCGCTGCTGAACCCGCCCGTATTGTGGCAGTCGTACGTGTTCATGCTGTGCCACAGTTTTTTGAATGCCTCTTCATACCGCGCATCACCCGTTATCAGGTAAAGCTGCAATATGCCCTGTATGGGGTGCAGGCTTTCCCACCTTGGCTTTCTTGTCTGATAGAATTCCTGTCCCGCCAGCGCGGCGGTTACATACCCTCCGCCCCTTTCGTCATCCCACGCGTGTTCAATATGGCGGACCATCTGCAGGTACCGGTTGTTTCCAATCTTCCTGTACAGCAATCCAAACAGGTGAATCAGGGCAGTGTTCATCTCTGAATACTCAGCTTCCAGAATGCTGCGGTCTCCATCCAGAAAGAAACTGCAGATGCCGTCAGCCGCTCTGATGCACATGTCGAACGGTTGATTTTCTCCGGAGGCCTCGTGCCAGAGCAGCAGGCCAAGCATGACATGGTAATGTCCCCATAAATCCCATGCCCGCCGATCATCATTCCCGACATATCGGTTCGCACTGCCATAAGGACCAATATATCCATCTGCATCCTGTACACGGGAGAGTTCATCTACCAGGTCGGCGATCATCTTCCCGAGCGCCTTGCTCCTGCTGATTTGCCAGGCCAGGACCGCTGCCGTCAGATGTTTGCCTGCAAACTCGCCATACCAGATGACCATCTTGTCATCATATCCATACTCCCTCATGCGCATCCTTTCCACTATCCCCGGATTTGCATGGGGCATGCATAAAAGCCATTGATTCAGATTGGCGGCCAATCGATTGCCGACCAATCCGTGAAAGGAGCATTCAAGATTCCGGATGCTGTTCAATGCAAGATTCATAACTTGATTCCCCCTCTTTCTAGCATTCTTTGTTGGCTCCCTGTGTTTGGTTTTTTGTTTGGATTCTTTGCTTGACCCAATTGTTTGGATTCGTTCAAAATCCGCTTCGTTTGGATTCTTGTCCGCAGAATTCATCATATCACTCAGGCGGGATACCAGCCACCTTGGATGACGTGTCTGGGATATTGGATAATTCATCATTTCCGCTGTATGATGGTTCCAGGCATATCCGGGAGGGAACTCGCATGAAACACAGAATACGCCGGGGACATGGTATTCGAACGTTCTTCATCATCCTGGCCGTCATCATTGCCATGGTCGCCGTCATTGGCAAAGGCAGCTTCTCATTTGCCGGTTATCACGCGGATGATCGCGATTACAGCGATGTCATCCGGAAAGGGGTCGGCGGCGGCAATCCCCGCATCGTCGACATGGCCATGCTTGGAGCCCACGATGCTTTCTCATCCCGCATCAGCGCTTCCTCTGAGATTGACCCGGCTGAAGACGAAGGCAGCATTGTCCGCAATAAAACAGTAAGCCTTTTGGCCAACGGCCTCATCATCCGCTTATCGAAAGCGCAGCTCGGTGATGCAGCGGAAATGGCCGCCAATGGCGTTCGCTATTTCGATGTACGCTTGTCCAACATCAACGGTGAATGGCATACGAAACACGCGCTGGTTTCCGACACGTTATCCTATTGCCTGACAGGTTTGATTCGTTTTCTAAATGACAACCCGGGCGAATTCATTGTTTTTGACATGCAGCACGTTTACCTCGGAGATTCATCATATGATGAACTGTTCGGCTACCTTTCCGCTTTCAAGGCGGACGGGCATTGCCTGCTCGATTACGTGAATTTCGACCCGTCATCAATAGATTTGGGCGACCTCGGATATAATGACGTGACTGTGAACGGAACACGCGCAGGAGTCGTCATCCTGGCCAAAACGCCTCCCACGCCTGCCCTGCGGTACCATTACGAACGCGGCAGCGGCGACCCGGGAGATTCCGTCGCCATTCGCTCTGTTTGGCACAACACAAGCAGTACGGAAAAAATGCTGGCGGGAATCCGTGCGGAATATGAGTCGTTAATCGGCGACAGCAGCCAAAAGGACATGTTCCGTGTCAACCAGGC
>CAZFWQ010000036.1:0-7985 GCA_964522755.1 uncultured Oscillospiraceae bacterium
ATGCGTAAACTGGGCACAGTTTCGAAAACATGGGAGGAAATGATGGAACTTATCCTTGACAGGGAAAGCCTGACGGAAGCCAACCGATATTTCATGCTGGGCGGAAAACGGCTCCAGGACTTGATATCATTGGGTGACGCCATCAAAGGCGATGATGCGGTGACACGACTTATGGCCGACATGCACTGCCGTTTTTTTCACACTGACGAGGATGCCGCTGCCGTTGCCAACCAATGGCAGGAGTCAGGCGCTTTCCTTGGCGAAAAACAGGCAGGTGTGGGTGCGCTCCTCGTGTTTTCCGGGCTTGAACACATGATGTCCGTTTATCGGGACAGGCATATTCCGGATGACATTTTGCGTGATTCCCTGAAGGAAATGAATATATGGATGGATTATTGCGAGGAAAGAACCGGGCAGACAGGCCTGTCGAATGTTGAATGGCTGCTTCATACGCTCCGCGGAATATTGTTCAGGCTGGGCAGGTTTCAGTTCTTCAACAGGCCGTTCAGCTCGAATGTATGCGTGGCGGTCAGAAATGCGGATCGCCTGCCTCTGGCTTTTTTCACCGAATCAGAGAATCTGAGGGGTGACGGGCAGGTGGATGGGACAAACGATATCCATGATCGTGAGAACGGCTGGAAGTCGGCATATGAACTCACGGATGCCGGAATTGAGGGTACCCCCCTGCATCCCGGCGGATACGCCGTACAGAAGGAGGTGCGCCTTCCGGCAAGCTCATGGTCGCTGGCAGTCAAACCCGGTGATAACATGCTGGACATCCACATTCCCAAGGACGGCAGGATGGGATTTCAGGAAAGCCGTGATTCCATCCTGGCTGCGATGAATTTTTTCAGTCTTTACTTCCCGGACAAACCGTATCGGATCATCCACTTGTGCACGTGGTTTCTTGACGCCCAGCTTCAGAAGATCCTGCCCCCCGAATCCAATATCGTGCTTTTCCAGCGGGAGTTCTACCTCTTTCCCGTGCTGGCATCCCATGAAGCCTGTTATGAAAGGGTTTTCGGGGATTCCGGAATCGACATCGCCAATGCTCCCGAAGATACGTCGCTGCGAAGGGCAGTAAAAACGTTCGTGATGGCCGGAAACCCAATGAGATATAATGCCGGCTTCATCCTGCCGGAAGACATGGCGCATTTTGGGGAAGCTCGGTACCAGACCCTGCCCGCGGCCATGCTTGACGGGATGGAATCTGCAGACGGACCCTATTCCGTGGAAAGCGAAGGGAAAACCGATGAATTCGAATGAACGGTTACATGCCGTGCTGGCGCATGAAAAACCAGACAGGCTGCCGCTGTACATCCCCACCATCGCCTGTTCCGTGGCTTCCCGGATTCTGGGCCGCGAAGCCCACACCGGCAGTGACAGCCTTCACTTCAAGGAAGAGTATTCCTGGACGGAAGGCGCGAATGCCCATGATGAATTCGTTCACCAATACCGGGAAGATACGATTGCCGTGGCAAAGGCGCTGGGCACGGACATCGTGCGGGAGGCGTGGCGGTGTACAAGGCGGCCTTCCAGGAGAATTGATGAAAACACGCTTCTGTTTGGCGATGAAGATGGGAAATACACAGTCAAGAAATATTTTCCTGAATACCAGTCTTATGGAACGGTGAAGACAACTGAGCGATATGCCGATGTGTCGGAATTGAAAAAGGATATCCTCGACGGCTTGAACCGGGACATCACTTACACGGATGACGAGTTGGCGGAAATCTACAAAGGGCAGCTGGAAATCATGAAACTTGCCGGCGGCAGGTTTGCAGTGCTTGCAGGTGCCCTTTCCCTCGGCGCGGCCATGGATGATGTGATCTGGCTTGAGGCAACCGCACTCGAACCCGAACTGCTGAGGGACCATTACCTTCATATGGCCGAGGGAATGGCAAGGCAGGTCTGTTGGTTCGGGAAGAACGGCTTCCGGTTCATCAACGCGGGTTCCGACATCGCCTCGCAGGAAGGGCCCGTCATTTCTCCGGATTCCTTCCGCTTCATTTTCGAACAGTCACTCAAGGTTATGTCGTCAGAATGCGCAAGACAGGGAATGACATACTGCTACAGGTCGGACGGCAATATGTGGAGCCTGTGCGACTGCATTTTCAGGAGGGCCGGGGTGCAGGCATTCGGAGAGGTGGACAGGGGCGCTTCCATGACCGTGGGGAAACTGCGCGAAAAATACCCGGGCGTCATCCTTCTCGGAAATGTCAGCTCCGTCACATTATGCAATGGCACCGAGCAGCAGGTGCGCGAGGAAGTCAGAGCGACCCTCTCCGAAGCAGGGGGATACGATTACATTGCAGGTCCGTCGAATGCCATCGTGCATGGCACGCCTGTTGAAAATGTCTATGCGATGGTGGAGGAGATAACAGGATAATCTAAGCAAATGCGTAGATTATGGAATGCACAGCGGAAACTTGCTGCCGGACTGTTTGCCGGAGGTTCTACACAATATGGACGTCGATCGGCGAAGCTTTCGGGGAAGCAAAGAGTGTTTACATGAAGGGGCGCCGGTGCGATACGTCCGGACTCCTATTGGAATGACTCTTCGGAACCGGGCAGCGGGAAGCCGCCGTCGGCCAGCCTGCACGCGCCGATGACCCTGAGCACTTCCAGCGTTTCCTCCACCGGGACGAAGGAAAGTTTGCCAAGGGCGAAAAAGTCATGGCAGTAATTGTAAAACTCAATGGGTTCGTAGGCGTCAAGGCGTACCACAGCCTTTTTCCATGGAATCGGGTCTCGCATGTACTTTCTGTCGGGCGCAGCCGTTCCCTCGTTGAAGATCTTGGATGGAAGCTCGTTTTCCGAGAAGTACTTCAGGTTGAACCAGCCGTATCCGTTTTCTTCGGTTTGATACACGGCCGATCCGCGTGAACCGAACAGGACCCATTGCGGCAAATCGTCTGCCGCAGCGGCAAAGTTGATGTCGATGTCCAGTATGATGCCATTTTCAGCCTTCAGCAAAATCTTCACCACGTCCTCGGCGTCGCCGAGTGCCGCGATGCGCTTCATATGGCAGGAGACGGATGCGGCCCTGCTCCCCGATAGGTACAGCATGCAGTCGACCGCATGGGAGCCGCCGTTGTTCAGCGTTCCTCCGCCGTATCTGCGCAAAGCCTGCCAGTCGTTTCGGCGCGCGAAGCCATACCCTCCCGATTTTATCATGTAGACGTCGCCAAGCAGTCCGCCGGCGATGATGTCCCTGAGGGCCAGCGTCATCCTTTCCAGGCGCATCGGCTGATAGACCATGAGTTTCCTGCCGGTGCGACGCATCACATCAATCATTTTTTCGCCTTCGGAAAGGTCGACCGCCATCGGTTTGTCGACAAATACGTCGATGCCCCTCTCCATTGCGGCAATGGCATGCTCCGCGTGCAGGTGCGATGGAGAGGCGATGACGGCCAGGTCCGGCTTCTCGGCGTCGAACATCTCCAGCGCATCATCATAAGTGCGGATGCGGAACTCCTTTTCCGTTTCCGCCCTTCTGTCCGGAAGGGGGTCGGCGGCGGCTGCCAGGTCGAATCCTTCGTGCCTGTTCAAAGCGGGCATGTGATACTGCCAACCGATGCGTCCCACTCCGACCATGACCGTTTTCAGCTTTTTCATATCTGCCTCCGATGGGAATCAATGAATGCGGCAAATGGCGAATAAACCTTGCACCTTTATCGCCATGCCCATTGATTGTCCCACATATCGCTTCATCCTGCCATGAATGAATTTGAGATACGGGCGGCGAAAACAATATGGCAAGAAAATATGACATCGAGTATTCCACCGGCATCGAATAGTCCCATCCATCGTGGATCAGACCGTTTTCCAAAGGCCCTTTGAAAGCATTCTTCATGCCGGGGGTCCTTTTCGGGCGCGAATTCATCGGACTCGCCCAGCGGATGGATATCGAAATTGAAACTGTAACGGTTGAAAAGAACTGGGACCTCAACAAGTGGGACATTGGCGTCCACTATTCGGTGGCGTCCCACCACGGAGCTTACGCGCGCAAGGACTACCCGCGTTTCAACGCGTCAAGGCAGGGCTGGATCGAGGTGCTGGAAGGAATGGGTTATCAGTATGACATGGTGGCCGCCGACATGAAGACCGGCTTCATGGACGAACACTGCAAGCTTCATGCATCCGGCAGCCTGGACGGGTTGTTCGGCATAGAGCGCTTCTGACACAGGACAAGGCCCTTCAGCGGCGATGACTGCATTAAGGCGGTGGAAGGCTTCGAAATTCCCATCCTTAACGAAGAACTGCTGCTGGAGCAGGAAGTGGAGTTCCCGATCGCTGAGTCCGGATTGCGCCTGACAACTGGGAAAGCAGCTTTTTTCGACGATTTCATGAGGAAGATTCCGGTCTTCGCGGTCAATTCATACGGAAGCGGGCTGGGCGTTTATCTCAACTGCACATTTGACGTTTTTGCAGGAAATCCGGCTGAGAGCGTGTTCATCAAGGACTCCATCGCAAGGCTCGCGGGCATGCCGCAATTCAAGCGGATGCGTTGTTCCTCTTGCTTCGGAAGACCAACCGCTGTGAGTCGACGGCCACGGCTTCAACGCCGATGCTTTGTCAATCCATATTCTCAGGTGTATAATTTATTTCAGTGCATTGATCAATCCGGCATGTATTTGGATGGAAAGCATCATTGGATTGGATTTGGATTGAAGGCATCATTGGATTGGATTTGGATGGAAAGCATCATTGGATTGGATTTGGATTGAAGGCATCATTGGCCTGCTACTTTAGGCCACAGGATGAAAGGAAGCAGAAGCATGGCATTCAGGATTTGCCTGGTTGGATGCGGTGGAATGGCGCAGAACGGGCATGGCCCGATGCTCAGGAAGTATGCGGCAATGAATCCCGATGTGGAACTGGCAGCCTGCTGCGATATTTCCCAGGAGCGGGCAGAGGCGTTCGCGGCCGAATTCGGCTTCAGGCAGTGGTTCACCGACATGGATGACATGATGGACGCCGTCAAACCCGACGGGGCGCTTCTGGCCGTGCCCATCAACCTGACCGCGGAACTTTCCGTCAGGATTTTGAATCGCCGAATCCCACTCCTCACGGAAAAACCGCCCGGCGACTCGGTCATCGAGGGCCGGGCCATTGTCGCTGCAGCCGCGGCTTCAGGCGTTCCCGTTTCTGCGGCGTTCAACAGGAGATCCATGCCTCTGTTGGAAATCCTCGTCAGGGAGATCGATGCGGTGGGCACGGCCATCGACAGCATGACCATCGAGATGTGCCGGCTGAACCGCAGGGAAAAAGACTTTTCGATGACCGCCATCCATGATGTGGATCTTGCAAGGTATCTCTGCGGCAGCGATTACAGCCGCGCTGAATTTGCGTATTCGGGCCACAACGCGGAATCGGCGGCTGATATCGGCATAGTGGCGGAAATGGAATCGGGCGCAGTCGTGACCCTTGGTTTCCACCCCAAGTGTGGCTCCGTGACGGAGCGCCTGGCCGTGTACCTTCAAGGGCATTTGTTCCGTGTTGAACTGCCCATATTCGGGAGTCGGGACTGTCCCGGCAGCATCGTCCACATTGCCGGAAACAGCATTGTCGACGTCGTGTCAGGCCGGGATTATGAGCACGAGGCCGAAGCGAACGGATTCCTTTCCCAGATAACCCATTTCTTTGATGATGTCCGGGATGGCCGGATTCCACGGCACAGTGTCTGGGAAAGTCTTCAGTCGCTGGAGCTTGCATGCTGCATCAGAGCCAGGGAGGCAACCTATCGCAAGCCGTTCAGTCCATGGAAAACGTGAGACATGCCCAAGTCTTGCATATCACGGATAGGATTGCAGGATGAAATCAGGAACAATCGGGAGGAAGCATTGCATATGACCGATGCCATTACCCCGCGGGAGCGGGTCATGATTGCCCTTCATGGGGGCAGGTCCGACAAGGTCCCGTTCACGCTGTATGAAAACAAGCTGCCCCAATGCACCGTGGAACGTGAACTCAGAAACCGGGGATTGTGCGTCGTATGCCGCATGTCCAGTTATCGGGAGGTCATGCCGGATGTCAGGGTCACTTCACATTCATGGACGGATGACAAGGGCAGGGATTTCGTCAGGAACACGTTTTCAACCCCGGTCGGAGACCTGGACGAGTTGACAAGCGCTGCGGGCTTCACCAGCTGGACACACGAACACCTGTTCAAGTCGACGGACGACTACAAGGCCTTGTCTTTCATGATAAAAAACAGGATCCTCGTTCCGGAGCATCAGCTGGCCGCAAAAAAAGTGATGGATCTTGGACCGGATTTCATCGTACGCGATCAAATTCCTCTTGAACCCCTTCAGCAGATCATCAGCAGATATATGGGAACGGAAGCCTTCTGCTATGAATGGATGGACAACAGGGATGAGGTCCTCGGGCTTTATGACGCGCTTGTGGAGCACAACAGGAAAACGTATGCCATTGTGGCGGAAGGTCCTCTGGATTTCGCCAACTATGGCGGCAATGTCACGCCGTCAATCATCGGTACTGATGTTTTTCGCAAGTATTACGTTCCGAATTATCAGGAAGCAGCGGAAGTCCTTCGCAAGAAGGGGAAGTTGATCGGGGTTCACCTTGATGCCGACAATACGACGATCATGGGTGATATCGCCGCCACCTCACTTGACTACATAGAGGCTTATGATGCTGGTTCCAGCCCACCTGTGAAAGAGGCGAGGCATGCCTTTCCAGGCAAAGTCCTATGGATCAACTGGCCGAGTGCCTGGCACCTGAACAGCCTTGACGTTGTCAGGGAGAGGACCCGGCAGATCATAGAAGAGGCGATGCCGTGCGACGGCTTCATCATCGGCATTACCGAGGATGTTCCGGAGGAACGGTGGCGGGGGAATTTCACGGCAATCATGGATGGCATTGACGACTGCAGATTCGGGGAGACATGAAATGATGGAAATCCTCACCCACAGGGAACGGGTCCTCAGGTCTGCAGGGCACCTTGATCTGGACAGGATTCCATTCTTCTACAGGGCAGAACCGCATGTCAGCGATAAGGTCAAGGAACGCCTCGGACTGAGGGCTGATGCAGACTTGATCGAATATTTCGATTCTGACTCGATGATTGCCGAGTTGGCCCGCAATCCCCGGTATGATGGAATCGAGTCCGACTGCGACGGCATCTCGACGGATATGTTCGGCAACAGGATCAGATATGTTCAATATGGAGAACAGACATCTTCAAAAGTCGAGAAACCGGTCCTGTCCGGTTCGTGCAGCATTGACGATATCTACTCCAAGGTGAACTGGCCAGGCAAGGACTTTGTGAACATCCCGGAAAGCGTCAGACTTGCACAGAAAGCCCGCGACTCCGGGCTGGCGGTTTATGGCGGCATGTGGGCCAGCCTGTTTACGGTGTCCAGGATGATGATGGGAGAGGAGCATTTTCTTGTCTCGACGATCGAAAATCCGGACTTTGTTGAGAAACTGGTGGACCGCCTGGCGGAATTCTACATCCAGTGCAATGATGCCTACTTTGAAGCCTGCCATGAATATGTCGACGTCTTTTATTTCGGCAGTGATTTCGGCACGCAGGCATCCATGTTCATCAGCCCTTCCGCCTTCAACAAGTTTTTCAGCAAGCCCATGAAAAGGCTTTGCGACCATGCCAAGGGCTTCGGGCTGAAAGTCATGTTCCACACATGCGGAGCCGTGACCCCCATCATTCCGGACCTGATCGGATGCGGAGTCGATATCCTTGATCCCGTGCAGGCAAGTGCGGCCAACATGGGACCGGATTCGCTGGGCACGCGATTCAAGGGCCGAATCGCATTCCATGGGGGCATCAGCACGCAGAAGACCCTTCCGTTCGGTTCACCGGAGGAAGTCAGGGACGAAACCATCCGCACGATTTCTGCGCTGGGTCCGACCGGACTTATTGCGGCGCCGGATCAGGACATGATCGGCGATATCCCGGTGGAAAATATCGTCATGATGTACAAGACAATCAGGGAATACAG
>CAZFWQ010000036.1:8085-17475 GCA_964522755.1 uncultured Oscillospiraceae bacterium
GCAGGCGGAGTTCAAAACCTGAACAGCGCCTCTTCGACGCTTGCGGCATCCACTTCGTAGGTGCGGGAATCGATGATGCGGCAGTAAGGTTTTTCAACCGGGGATGGCATTGCTGTCCGTTCGGTCACTTCTACGCGGAGTATGACAGGGGAATGTACGGCAAGAGGTGCGATGACATCGATTTTCGACACGGCTTCGGCCGTCCTCTCACGGATCAATGCCTGGGAGGCCGCTTTGGAAAGCAGTTTCCCGCCGTAAAGGCCATATCCGGCCTTCACCTGGGCTGTGACGATACCGGGTATGAAAGTCCTCGCCTCGGCACAAGCCTTGTCATCCCCTGTGACGAGGATGACAGGTTTTCCGTATTCAGCGGCAATGGCCGCATCCAGGCCTATTTCCCCGGTCTTGACCCCGTTGATGTATAGGTTCTGGATTTCGCGGGAGCTCCAGGTATGTTCCAGTATGGCCTTCTCCGTGCCGGCCATGGCGTGGTATCCCAAAAGAATCAACGCGTCGAATTCCTCAAACATGGGCATCCGCTGACCGGTGACCGGCCCGATGATGTATTCTGCCTGAGCGGGCAGATCCAGCCATTTGAAATTCTGGGCCCTGTAATGGGCGTCCCGCACCACGATTCGCGTTGCTCCGCCGAGAATCGCCCCTTCCACGCAAGCCGTGACATCGGAGACAATCATCATCCGCCCCTCCTCATAGGACTGCGTGCCGGGCATCACCTGTTCGGAGCAGTTGATGCCGCTGATGCCTTCCATGTCCACCATGACGAAAATGTTCATGAGTCCCTCCTGATGTCGGTATTGTCTGCCATTCCTGTTTCTGTGAATTCCATGTTCCATGAATTCCATGTTATCACCAAATAACTGCGCATATCAACGAATCAAGACTACTATATTGATGGAAAGATTGATAGAGTGGTATTGTCCGAATCAGTTGGACCGCAGCCTACTGTTTCTGCAGGATTGATAATGTTTTCAACCTATCCAGGTTGTTGATTCCATGGCTGTTGTTGATTCCATGCCTCCTGTTCAGTCCGTGCATGCTGTTCAATCCATGCCTCCTGTTCAGCCCATGCCTCCTGTTCAGCCCATGCCTCCTGTTCAGCCCATGTCTCCTGTTCAGTCCATGCCTGCTGTACAGCCCATGCTGACACCAATCGCGGAAAAGGGGTGCTTACATGCAGAAAGTCAGTTTCACAACGCTTTCCACGCCCGGTCTCGATGTGCGGGCCGTCGCTGCGCTGGCGCGTCGTTTCGGTTATGACGGCGTGGACCTCAGGGTGTCCGCGCGATCGGGGGAGATATTGCCGAATACGACGGAATGTGAGATAAGGACGTTTCGTGACGTTCTTGCGTCCGAGGGCGTGGAGGCGGCAGGACTGCTTTGCTATCTGGCTTACGACGGAAATCTTTCGCCAGCGCAGCTTGAGGATTCGCTTAAGGAACAGCTTGCCCGTCAGTTGGAAACTGCCGGATTGCTTGGGGCTCAGTCCATCCGCATCGGAGGGGCCATGGCGGGTTCCCGCAGTTATGCCGGAGAACTGGCGCACGCTCTGGGATATGTGCTTGAACGCAACGACGGAATCGATATCGTGATTCAGAACCATACCGGTGAATTCTCCGCTTTGCAGTGCCTCGACCTTGTTGAAGAGCTGAACCATCCGCGCTTCACGCTTGCATTCTCACCGGACCACTGTGTAGTCATGGACGAAGATTTTGCGGTTTTGTTTCCCAGACTGAAAGGAAAGGCTCGAAAGCTGTTCATATCCGACACGATGCGGAAAGACGGCGGATTTGCGACAGTTTTGCCGGGAATGGGAGACGTGCCGCTCGGCGATTCCTATGAAGCCGTTGGCGGGACAACTTTCGATGGCTGGATAACCTTCAAGTATGAGAAATTTTGGGTTCCCGGGCTGGAGGGGCCGGAAACGTCGCTTTCCTATTTCATCGAAAAAGCGCCTGGGTGGTTCGCGGGATGGAAGAAATGAAGTTGGGTGCTTGCGGCTTGCTGCGTGCGCATACCATGTTGCCCAATTGGCTGGCATTGCATATTTCGACCTGCCTGATTCGGACAGATGGATAAATGACAAGGAGTGAAATCATGAAGGAGAACAAGGACGAAATCAAAAATGAAATAGAAAATGAAAAAGAAAATGAAATAGTAAATGAAATGAACAGCGATATCATGAGCGAAATAAGTAACGAAATCAAGCACGGAATCAATGACATGGAATCCCTGTATCCTCATTCTCCCGATGTGGCCGAGCGCGAAACAGCTGACGGCGGCTTTTCAAAAGGGTGGGGGATGCATTTCCATCCGGTGGAAGAAACCATTGTTGACGTCCACGGTCATATACAGTTCCAATCTTTCGGGAATGTGGACGAAGTCATGAAAAAGCAGCTGGAGCTCATGCGGCCGCTCAATCTCTCCCGATGTGCGGTGTGTTCCCCGATGATGGTCAGGCCCGCGAATCTGGAAAGCCCGGAAGTGTTTTCAGTCGACCGTCTGACTAAATTGGAGGATCTTGTTCCATATCTCGATTTGGCGGGAAAATCCGACATGCTGGCATTGATGATCTTTCTGCATCACGGAAACCCGGATCTGGAACTCCTGGGCAAATGCGTCGACGCAGGGGCATGCGGCGTGAAACTGCACAATGCGCCCATCATCGTGGAAGCAGCCGATCCGGAGGTATGGCTTCATGATGATTGGGCAGACGTGTTTTCAGAAATCGAAAGAAAAGGGCTGCCGGTTCTCTGGCATGTCACACAGCGCCTGACGGACTGCCCGTATACCGAAGGAGGGCGGAACACCTACTGGAAAGACGGATGGAAGAAGGGTGTCACATTCACGAATGAAGACCTGCTCCAAATATACCTGAAGATCGTGGCGAAATATCCCGGCATTCCCTTTATTTCCGCACACCAGCTGCACATCGGCTGGGACCGCATGGCCAGCCTGTTTGACCGTTACCCGAACCTGTTCTCCGACACCAGCGTCGGCTGCCAGGTAAATGAGGGCGACAGGATATATGAAACAGACATCTGCCGCATCCGGGATTTTTTCATCCGCTATTCAGACAGGATGCTGTTCGGCACCGACAGCTTCATTACCGACATGACAGAGGGGGACTCCGTCTTTAACGAGGATGTCAAGGCAACCGGCATCAAAAACCATATACGTTTCATCAAGCAGATCAGGCTTCCTTTCGATGCCCTGCAAAAGGTGTTTCATGGGAATGCGGAGCGGTTGTTAAAGCTGGCCGTTGGGATGAAGCCAATATGAGAACAAAACAATAAGGCGAAATAATTGCGCTTACTGGTGCTGCGTCAGCTCTTGACTGCGGACGCAATTTTTTCAGCTTGATAGGAGAATATGCGTATGGACAACTATAATCCTGCCCTAATCACGGGGGAACGCTCCCACCTGGTGAACGTATCATGGAATTTCGATAAATATCCGGATGAACCGGAGTTTACGCCCCATGCAAAACTTACGATACTTGATTGTGACGGTCCGGCCGCCATAACCAATATTCACGTTTCCGCCTACTTCAAAAAGGGAAGTTTTTCGGATGACTCGCTGACTGCTGCAAGCTCCATGTGGATTACCGTATATTACAACAATTCGCCAGCCCCATCCATATACATGCCGCTGATGGATTTTCTCGGTGATGTGGACTGCAGATGCAAGCCTTTCAGCACCATGTATTTCACAAAGGTAAAGGAATCACATAATTTTTATCTGACAATGCCATTCGAAAAACATGTCAGGATTGTGGTGGAGAACCGCTCGGACAATGACCTGTTCGGTTATATGTCGCTTCAGGTCGAGAAACTGGGCCAGTGGGATACTCGACTGGGATATCTGCATACCCAGTACAAGGATTCATCCGCGACCATACCCGATGATATGCTGGAACTGATGGATGCGGAGGGCAATGGATCGCTTGTGGCGCACTGGCTGCGGATCAAGTCGGACAATCCGTTATGCAGGGATGGGGAATACATCTGTGAAGGCAACGACGAGTTTTATCTCGACGGAGAAGAAAAACCGGCGCTGGAGTATCTTGGCACCGAGGATTTTTATGGCTTTTCATGGGGATTCAAAGGCGAACAGTCGGACGGACGCAGCGCCATAACCCGGCAGGACGGCAGTGAAAATGGCATAGCCCTTTGCATGCTGCGTACCCGTCGTGAAGACAGGATAAGGTTTTATAAATCATGCCGGTTGAAAATTGATTATACGCAGGAATATTTCAGTTCCTTTTGCGTCAATCCACGTCACGTGGATACGCCGAAGAAGCGGATTGCCATCGCATATAAAAGCTGCTGTTACTATTATGTGCTGGAGGATTGACTCCATTTGCCGGCATGCGCTGAAAGAACGGATATCATTAGCGGGCAGACTTTACTTGCTACGCGGCGAATCACCAGGAAGACCTGTGAATGCGCCGATATTTCTGCAATGATGTATTTCATTCAGCGCATTTACAGGGTAGTCGTGTGAAACGCGGAGGACCGATTCAATGAGAAGGTTCTATTTGAATCAGGATGGCAAACCCTGCATATGGCCTGTCCCGGCTGACTGTCTTTGGATTGGCGGACGATATGATCCCCCGGCGAAAGTTTCCGTAAATGGTGATTTCGCTGCGGAAGCGCGGCAGTTGGCCAGTGATCTGGCCAGTGACCTGGCCGGCGACATGGCTGATGCCGGCGTATTGCCCGCTGAAGATTCGAATGATTTCACGGGTATACGGCTTCTTCGCGGTACAGATTTCGCAAAGGACAGCGCGGGCATCATGCTTCTTCGATCCCCGGATTCCATTGCGGGCGACGAGGGGTACAGTCTGGAAGTTGATTCGGAGGGGGTGCGCATCCTGGCCGCCACCGCCCACGGCGCGTTCAACGGGGGCCGGACATTGCTGCAGATGGTTCGCAACTCCTTCGACCCTTCGATTTGCGGCGTGCGGATCTCCGACAGGCCTTTGAAGCCTTTCAGAGGCGTTGAGATTCCCTTCCCGGATAAAGCGGAAATGCAGTGGTTTCTGAGGTTTGTCGATGTCATGAGCGGCTATAAAATGAACAGGCTGCTGCTGGGGATAGGCAATCCGGCAGATTTTGACTTGGCTCATAAAAATGGCAGGGATTGGGATGATGAAGTGGTCGCTATCGCCGCACGCATTTCCTCCCGGCATATGGAAGTCATTTTATGCGTGGAGATCCCTGTTGGAGCCGGATTCACGGATGAGTCCGGCGACACCGGCCTTTGGACATCGCCTGGTGAGTCTGACAGTTGGACATCGCCTGGTGATTCTGACGGTTGGGCATCGTCTGGGGATTCTGACAGTTGGATATCGCCTGGTGACGGAGATCCTTGGATATCACCTGAAGACTTCAGATTATTTGATGCGCTCGAGAAAACAATCAACCTTTTCGGGGCAAAGACCGTTTCCGTTGATTTCAAAGATATTGGCCCTCTATTCAATGCCAAAACCATCGCCCAAAAAAAGAAAGCTGATGGTGCTTCCGGGCAGACAAGCGGTGAAAAACCAGGGAAAACAGCCGCAATGGCTTTTGCAGAACGCATATGCAAAGTTCACGCATGGTTGGCGGAACGGGGCGTAGGCCTTGCCCTTCATTCAGATAAGCTGCATCCGGTTTCCGGGTCCGGAAGGATTGCTTATCGCGAGAAACTGAGGTGCAACGTACGCTTTCCCTCAACGGCAGAAGCCATCGATCATATCCCGAAAGACATATTGATATTGGATATCAGCCACGGAGGGATATCGGAAGACACAGGGTCCGAGGCCTATTTTTCCGACCATGGCTTCAAATCCGTTTTCGGGGAATGCTCAGGACCTGTAAAGAACTGGGAAAGCAGGATATCCCGCGGCAGCATCCAAGGCGCATACGTCTCCATAGCCGGGGCAAACAGTGCGGCGCTGGGTTCCAGCGGCAACATGCTGGCAGCCATCATGCGGATTTCCCTTCTGCTTTGGTGGCCGGGATTCAGGGCGGATCACACTTCGCTTGGATGCCTTCTACCGCTGCATCTGGAAAGGGAAATCGCCCAGCTTTATCCTGTCAGCCGGGACTGGCTGGAAGGGAACGCATATCCTTCCGCTCAAAATCCCGGCTACAATGCGCTGGAGCTGCGGGCATATTATAATTCGCCCCTCCAGCATTCCTATTGGCGGGTTGATGATCACTTCATGATGTTCCTGCAGGATGCCATGAGCCTGCCCAACGCAGTGCCGTTCAGCTTATTCCAGGGAGTTCTGGATTTCAGGTTTGAAAATGCCTTCATCATGGCCGGTGGCAGTTGGAACAGCGGCATCCTCGGCATTCCCGTGAACCGCAAAGCCGGAAGTTTGTCTTTCCTGCACGCATACATCATCGGCAAGCAGCAGTTCATCGCGGGAAAGGATCCTGCATTGCTGGACAAGGCAGTGGGCCAGTATACAATCCGATATGCCGACGGCACGACTGAATGTGCCGAGGTGATATTTGGTCGGAACATTTATTCCTGGAAGAACTATTATGGTACAAACCAGGGTGCGTATGATGCGAATCCTGTTCTGATAGGCATTTCGGACGAGGGACTTCACTTCACGATTTACGCGATGGAGTGGGTGAACGGCAAGCCGGACGTTGAGATCGCCACTGTCGATGTGACACCGGCTTCCGGGATGGATGGCAGGATTTCACTATTCGGCATCACCGCTGTCAAATAGGGAGAACCATGGAACCATGCGGTGGATGAGTCATGCGACGGGATGAATCATATGACGGGATGAATCATATGACGGGATGAATCATATGACGGGACGAATCATATGACGTGTAAAATCATATGACGTGAGAATCATATGACGCGAAGAATCATACGGCTAGAAGAACTATATGACAGGAAAAATCATATGGTTGGAGGAAACGCATCATGTTGACGGAAGGAACCAGGATGGTCCAAAAAAGCATTCTTCACCATAGTAAACCAGCTGTCTGGCCGCTGCCTGCTTCATGCATGTGGCAAAGCGGATCGCTGCTGTTGACGGACCTTCTGACCATATGCTGCGAGGCATCACTTATCCCGGAAACAGTACTTTTCCAGCAGCACATGGCGGAGTTGGGAATCAGTGTGCGGGTGAGTGACCTGATCAGCGACTGGGTCAGTGACCGGAATACCGTTATCGCACCTCAGATTGTCGATGTTGACCTGGATGCCGTCATCTTGACCCAGATTGTCGATGTTGACCGAAGTGCCGTCATTTCTGCGCGAATCATCAATGATGACCGCATTGGCCCGGAGGGCTATCTTCTGGAGGTGCGCCCAACCGGCATTTCACTTGAAGCCAATACTGGAACGGGCATCTTTTACGCATTTCAAACACTTGCCCAGCTGATTTCCAATTCCGCCGGACGAAACATCCCGCTTGTCAACATCACAGACTCGCCCTTCAAGCCGATGAGGGGGGTACACCTGTATGTGCCCTCAAAAGCGAACCTTCCCTGGTTCAGGCGTTTTCTTGATTTTCTTGCAAAATTCAAGTTCAATGCGATATTTCTGGAGATGGGCGCGTCAATGAAGTTTGACATGCACCCGGAAATCAACCTCGCGTAGGAATACTTCTGCAAGGAAATGCTTGCCTATCCCGGCGGGCCAGACGGCAACTACTGGGGCGATGATGGCATGCAGATGCGCACAGGCAATATCAAGGATTCCGTGCACATCGAAAACGGCGGCGGAAGCTTCATTGACAAGCAGGAGATGGCTGATATCGCCCGATGGTGCGCCGAAAGGCACATTGAAATCATCCCCGAGGTGCAGGGCCTTTCCCATGCCTACTGGATGCTGCTCGTCCACAAGGAGTGCGCCGAACGTTCCGATGATCCGTATCCTGACACATGGTGCCCATCGAATCCGGAATCTTATGAGATTTATTTCTCTTGCCTTCAGGAAATCATCGACGTCATCAAGCCAGCGACGGTTAGCCTTGGCCACGATGAATACTACTCGATTGGCTTGTGTCACAAGTGCAGAGAAAAGACGGGGCACGACCTGTTTGCCGGAGACATCCTGAAATGCCATGCATGGCTGGGGGAAAGGGGCATCAGGACGCATGTCTGGGCAGACAAGTTCTACAACCTTGTAAAGAAGGACGAAGTGGAAATCGGGATGGGTTCCGGCGGCGGCAAGCATCTGAGCTTCAACATGCGGACAGGGACGAATGAACTCGTGAAGCCCACATATCGGGCGCTGGACCGCATGCCTGCCGACATCCTCCTGTCGGACTGGTATTACAGTGTTGGACTACTCACGCAGGACATGTTCTGCGACAGGGGGATCTCCCTTCTGTTCGGCAACTTCAATCCCGCCCATTTCAAGGACATGGAATCCCGGCTCAGGAGGCCGAACGTAATCGGGGCAGAGATCTCCATCTGGCAAGAAACGAGTGACACCGGCCTGTCGATGACGGATGGCCTCACAAAGTACCTTTCTGCCGTGAACATCCTGTGGAACAAGGATTATGACTTCAGGGCATGCGACCAATACAACCGCGTCATCGCGCAGATTTATCCGAAAGAACGGGATAAGATGAACGCGGTGATCTTGCCCTCTGCCGTTTCGGAAAATTTCTGCGCCATCGACCTGTCTGCATGCTTCAATTCGCCCATGAACCGCGGATCGGATTACAGCCTGCTCACGAACGAAGACAAGATCCCGAATGCGATACCCTTTGACCTGCATGTTCCTGACAGATTGAATATCCCCTTCGACGGCAGCCGGACGGAATCCGTAAGTCGAAAGGGGTTTGACAGCCGAGAAGCATCTGACAGACTGAACGAGCTTGCCTGCCTGCTCGTGGGTCATGAAGAACAGAAACCGGCATTCATTGGCATGAACGGCTCATACAGGTCCATCGCGTTCTTGCATTCGTATACGGCAGTTCTTCCCGGACCTCCTTCCCATGCGTGTACTTATTTGGGTTGGGAGGAAGATATTGTCGGCAGCTATTCGATCGGATATGCCGACGGCGCATCAGAAACAGTTCTTCTTGAGTTTGGCAGGAACATTTACGCAAACGGCACGGACTACCCTTTTGGCGCGCACCGTTCAAATCCCGCGTACCAGCGTAGGGTGCTGAGGGAGCGTATTGAACAGCTGAGCACTTCGAGAAATCTCATACTGGAAGAAACAAACTGCACCCTGTTCGGATATGAGTGGGTAAACCCGCATCCTGAAAAGAGAATCAGCAGCATCACAGTAAGTCATCAACCCGAAAAACCGGGCAGCATCGTGTTGTTTGCGATAACCGGAATCAAGTGACAATAATCCAAAATAACAAGGAGGAATCGGTATGATTTACGACGG
>CAZFWQ010000037.1:0-17474 GCA_964522755.1 uncultured Oscillospiraceae bacterium
AAGGTCTTCGAATATGGACTCCAATCTTTGACCGTCGAACTGTTCCGCGGGATATACGGATGGATTGTTCGAAGGGCTGGAGGAAATAGTAGCAGGCATATTGGGAGAAATATTGGGGGACATATTGCCGGACATATTGCCGGGCATATTGAAGGATACATCGGATGACGCAATCGGGGACGCATTTCCCGTGCGATTGTGATATGCCCGAAGTACTTCGTGATAGAACTTTCCAATATTCATGGCGTTCAGGGGTTCATCATCTTCTTCCGCCAATCCAAGCACCCGTTCGGAGAAGTAAGTGAATGGGCAGTATGCGTAATTGTTGAGTTGGGTGGGAGAGAAGCTGAAGTCCGTCTCCTGCTGGGAAAGCAGCGGATTCGCCAGCTGTCCGTCGAAGGATCCGCGATAGGGGCTGTACTCACGTTCCATTTCCATTTCCCTGGCAATCAGCGGGTAGCCGGATGGCACCCGTGGCATGGTGGCCACCCTGTCACGCATGGATACGGGTTTTGAGCGGAGGGTTGAAAGCAGTTTCGCTGAAAGGCTGTCTGCGAGATCATCCACATAGGTCGATGCGTTCATCAGCGCGCCATCCTCGCCGGCGGTGCACCAGGACAGATGCAGTCCGTTCCTCGCCGTTGCAAGGACTGCTTGAAACAGGACCTGTCCATGCAGGCGTTCCGTTTCCGGATCCGCCAGGGGAATCCCGGACCGGCGCAGTATGGCTGCTTCACGCTCGGTAAAGAGGATGGAAGCCGAAACAGGTCTTGGAAAGGCGCCCTCATTCATGCCAATCAGAAACACCGTATGATAGGATTGCCCGCCAGCCATTTCGGGGGACAGAAACCGGACACCTGCATGATCAGTGATGTTATGACCGATATCGGTCACATCGAGCAGTGCCTGCAGGTCACGCACCATGCGCGGATACCATTCCATGACCAATCCATCATTTTTTAACGATGGAAATCTATCCGTATCAAGCCCATCGCCAGCTGTTCGCGGATGCAAATCTGCGCCTATATCAACCAGGCGTTCCCAGACAGCAGCTGTTTTTTCAAGGAACACACGGAAGGCGGACAATGCCTTCATGTCACGCAGAAGCAATTCGGCAGACAGAATTCCCTGATTGGCCATGCTCGCAATATGTGCTTCAGGATCAAACCGTTTCAGTTGATCCAACAAGGCATGTACGGCTGATGACGGATTCCCGGCTTTCTCCGGATGAAAGGAACGCAGCGAATCAAGCCACCCTTGCATGGCAGTTTGGAACAGGCCGATCTTTTTCAATTCGGTTTCGAAGCGGTTATCCCATTGCTCAGGATCTGGCAGGGCGTCACATTGCATGGCAGCCTGCAGCAGCCTGTCCGTCTCATATCCCATCGTTTCCAGCATTGGGAGTGGAACAAGGTATTTGGAGGCGGCCAGATTCTTCATGGATGCGCCGTACTGGCCATCCATTCGAAGAAGGAGCAGCGCCATGAGGTCCCTGACGATCGGTATGCCATGCAGAGGCACAGGATGCCGGGAATCTAGCGGGATGCCCATTTCCGCGAACACCTCAGTCAATTGGACTCGATATGATTCCGCATCCGGGCAGAACAGCGCGACTTGCTGCGGTGCTGCGTCATGCTCCGACAGCAACCGGATGATGGTTCGGGCAGTTTCCCTGATTTCATGGTCACGGCAGGGATGGCCCGTCATGGATGAAATGGCAGTTGAGAACCTTTGAAGCGTTGGTTCGCTCGTGGGCGTCTTTGAATTGAATGTGTCAGCCATTGAATTGAATGCGTCTGCATATGAATCGTATGCATCTGTATTTGAATCGAATGCGATAGCTTTACGTTTGCATGTGACTGCCTTTATTGTAGCCATATCGGCCGTCGACTCCGTATGCTGGAAACCAAGGCCAAGCAAATCGGCAATGATGCCATTACGGATTACATCCTGTCGATGAGGATCCATATCAGGATTATTCTTCAGGAAGACTTTATCCTGCCGATAGGAATCCAAGTAGGGGACATTTGCCATCATGTCCATATCCGGCCAGGCATGGATAATGGCTTTTAGAAGCATTAACCGTGATGCATCCAGACGCTGGAACCCGTCCAGGACAAGCAAGGTGTTCCCGCTCAGGCATTCTGCAGTGGAAACATGAACCGGTGCCAGCAGGGACAGGTCTTCCCTATCCAGCCATCCATGCTCTTCCATGCGTGTTTGATAGGTAGAGAACACATTTGACAGAAAACGGAGTTTTTCCTTTGCCGATTCACCATCATGAAAGCTGCCGGACACGGGTATTGCATCCGGGGTCTGCATCACCGCCTGCAAACCGGCTGCAGTCTCTCCCGCGCGCTTCAAGTCGGCGATTGTCCTGCATAAACCTTTAAGGAATCCGGGTTTTTCCAGTACGTGATCGTACGGGCGGGGATCTGGCATGCTCCTCAGGACGGACTGAACAAGGACATTGATCTCATGGCGACCCTGTACGTCCTCACGATTGAAATGGCCTTTCAGAATAGCCCGGACAAGGTCATCGAATCCCCAGACATGGCCGTTGAATAGACCGCCGGCCGCATCCATCAGCTGGGAACGAACTTCGAACATGGATTCGCGTGATGGGGCAAGGTACAGGAAGGATTGGCCGGCCAGCATGCGCTCGACACAGTGCCGGACCATAGCCGGTCGCTCTTTTGGCGAGAAGCTGCTTGTGTAGAGTTTCCTCATGGCTTGCCACCTATGTTTTCACTGTTTTTCTACAGATTGAAATGAATACATCCTTTGTATCCAAATTTCCATCAATCACTGTATTCATTTTCCATTATGGCACAGTAAATTGATTTCCGGAACAACCTGATGTGGTATCATGGTGCCAGGGGTTAGAATTCGTCAGATTCAGGGAGAACTCCTTTTTTCGAAAACACATGATGATGTCTGTTCATCTCATCGGAGGCAGTCGTCGGAGGGCAGGATACATGGCAACCCTCATTCCGCATCTCGATCCAATGGATATCAAGAATGACGGAGAACGTGCCGTGTATACTGCTGCTGCGAGGCTGCCTGCGGATTATACGGTTTTATATTCCTGGCACTTTCCCGACCATCAGACGATGATGGATGAAACACTGTCTCGGGAAGCGGACTTCATCATCGTCCATCCGGCATACGGATATATCGTTCTGGAAGTAAAGCAGGGCAGTGTCGGATTCATTGACGGGCAATGGATGGAATATAAGGGGAAAGACTACGCGCCCATGCATGACAATCCCGTGGAACAGGCAAAGCGCGCCATGTATGCGGTGCTTAGGCTTTATCAGCAGGAGAGCGGCCAGCGTGAGTTCCCTCTGCATATTGCCTACGGCGTCATTTTCCCGGACTCATCCAGGCTGGATGGCATCTTGCCTGCCGACTTGCGTGAGGGAAACCTGATATTGTCGGACGCGCTGGACAATCTCGAGCCTTTCCTGGTCAAGGCGCTTGGCGTGAAAAAGCAATCAAGGACAGATGTTGCGGATTTGCTTGTGAACAAGGTTCTTGCCCCGTCTTTCCGAATCTATTCCAAGCTTGAAGACCAGATTGTTCAGTTTTCCCGGGAAGCCCAAAGAGTTTTGACGGATGAACAGGAAAGAATCCTTGAGGAAACCGGGCTGGATAACAGAAAAGTGTTCCTGGGTTCCGCCGGCAGCGGCAAGACCTTCGTGGCCATGGAGAAGGCGCGCCAACTTGTGCGGCAAGGGAAGCGGGTCTTTTTGACCTGTTTCAACCGCAGTCTGGCAAAGGTTCAGTTCATGCCTCTTTTGGCGGAACTCGCCGGCTCATCGGGAACACTTGTCACTGACAGCTTTCACGATTGGCTTGAATCCTTGCTCAATACAAACGGCGTTGCTCCCCAGCCGCACGCAAAACCTCAGGACCTTGCCGATTATTATGCATTCTATCTTCCACTGCAGGGGCTGGAACTCATTGCAAAATGGCCTGAGGAAGAGAAGTTCGACGCCATACTGGTGGATGAGGGCCAGGACTTCCTGATGGACTGGATCGGTTGCCTGGAAGCCATGTTGAAGCCGGATGGCAGTTTCTTCGTTTTTGCCGATCCGAACCAGGATTTGTTCAGGCGCGATGTGGAGGCCATCCAACGAATTCCCGTGTCCAGGCATCGGTTGACCCGGAATCTGCGCAACAGCCAGCCTATCCATGAATGGATGCGGTCCATCGTACCGGAAATTGCCTCGAAAGGCGCCATGCACGGCGGGCTGCCTGTGAAGCGGATTTCCTGGAAGACACCGGAAGAAGAGCGAAAGAAGATAGGCGACGAGGTTGGTCGTTTGGTGAGTCAGGGATTGCAGCCCAGGCGGATTCTGATTTTATCGCCGCACAGGCAGGGAAACAGCAGCCTTGCCGGTCTGAACAAGATCAAGGAGTGGCCATTGGTGCGTTATTCCGACGCGGTGGGCATTACAGGGGACGCGCACGCCGGGACGCTGGTCAAAGGCAGCGTCACAGGCAATGCCGTCAGGTTCGAAACAATCCGGTCTTTCAAGGGGTTGGAAGCCGATGTCGTATTCCTGATCGGCATTTGCGAAGGGGAACACTGCACCCGGCCAGATGTTTATGTGGGCGGTTCCCGGGCCCGATTCCTGTTGTATGTGTTTTATCAGGAAGGATGCAGGTTGGTGGAATGAGGGGAAACAGACAAGTTGCCAGTCGGAGCTGATGACAGAAGCCGGTACAGGCATTCCCCTAAGCCTGCACCGACTTCTTTTCCGCTACGCGCAGCCATTCGTACAAACCTTTTATGGCGATCCCAAGCAGAATGACATACAGCAGTGACAGGAACCTTACATCTTTCACGAAGTAAAGCCAGATGCCGATCACATCGACGATGATCCATAAAATCCAACTCACCGCTTTTTTTCTGGCCATCAGGAACATGGCGACAAAGCTCATGACCGTTGTAAACGCATCCATATAAGGGAATGAAGCAGGTTCCGTGAAGAACACGGGCAGAAGCACATGAACCCTTTTCATGAACCAACCCAAAAGAATAGAGAATACAATGATGACGGCAATCCACAGTACAATCTCCCTGAGAGTACCGAATTCAACATTTACGCCTGACCGCCTATTTGACAAAACCGTCGATTTCATGTCAGAGGTTGATTCTGCCTGTTCGTTCCCCTGTTTGCTCCTTCGTTCATTTTTCGTCAATATCTCTTTCTCGTCAGATCTTGCTCCATTCCTCCAGATAATCCAGCCGTATGCGCTGGCACCAAGATAGTAGACCTGTTCCACCGCATCGGAATACAACTGAATCTGATAGAAGAGAACAAAGTACAGCAGTACGGAAACGATGCCGATGGGCCATGTCAGCATATTCCATTTGGCGATGAGCCAGACGGACCAAAGGTACAGAATCGTTCCCACAAGTTCAATCCAGCTCATCGGATAATTCAGGATGGTGAATGCGATTGTATTGACGCTCAGCAGGGATCCGTTCATCCATTCGCTCCTTCGGGAATCGCACATTAAGTGTCTGCCTACTCACACCATTACATTTCGAATCATATCTGCACAACAGCCGTTCAGTCGATTCCATTCATCAAATGATGCAATTCAAATGGGTTCATGAATTTCGAATGACTGGCCAGAACGCGCCGCACATGCGCAATTCGCACTTCCAGCGTTCCTGACAGGGAAATGTACGGTACCCGTCGGATTCTCAGATCGGATATGATCCGTTTTTGGAAAGTTTCACGGCTGCCCTCTCCGGACCTGTCCCAGGTATTGTCATAGGGGATATCAGTACCACAGAGAAAAACGAGGTCATAACGGGTTTCCGCCTCTTTCGCCAACCGTTCCAGATCCTGATGCACAAAGCCATGATATTGCCTTGAAAAGACAACCGTCGTCAGCGCATTCGTATCGGTAAACAGATATCGGTCCGCCTCCGACAGCATTTCGTTTTCCTTCTGCAGATGAATTCGTGCGATATCCACCAGCTGCTCAGGCGAAAGCCGCCTGTCCGCCTGATGTTGTTCCCAGTATTCCCGTCCGTACTCCGGCATCCAGACCGTGCCATACTCCTTTGCAAGGCATTCGGCCAGCGTGGTTTTCCCTGTCGACGGTGCACCCAGAAACACGACATTCGTCACCAGGTCCCTGTAAACGAGCGGATGCATATATTTCCTGCAGGCATACGGATTCTCGCGGATCTGCGACGCCGAAACCGGAACTGTTTTCCGTTCTTCGTCAATGATTCGATTCTCCGCATCCAGGGCATGGCTCATGTGCTTTCCATAAAATTCACTGGAGTAAAATGCAGTGACCTTCCGGATGCCGAGAACATCCCGGACATACGACTCATGCATGGTCCTGATCTCATGGGTATCACCTACCACTGTCGGTCCATCCCAAGCTTCGATGACGCGAACGTCAGGATACAGTCTTCGAATCCAACCGGCACGGACATCCAATGGAATACTCGTGGTTTCAGGCGCATCATAGATGAGAACGATGACTTCATCCATTTCCGCCATCGCCGTTTCAATGACAAGCTTGTGCCCTTTGTGGAACGGGGCATATTTCCCGAGTGTCAGGCCTATCTTTCTGGTAATGTTGCTTGTTATGTTGTTCGCTCCTGCATGTGCCACCTGATGCATTACCAAGCTCCCGTCACTCAGACAACCACAATATTTATTCGAGTTGTATTTTATCCCCATGAGCTGACATCATTTGAAGTTACCTCACACATCTTATACCATGTCGCTAAATATCTCCACATGTCGCATGCCGGATAAAAATGCGACTCAAAGCAAGATTCTGCGACTCAAGGCGTGGGCACACAGGCATCTTGCGCTTGTTACAGTAATGCGTTGCCACAGCGGCTGCAATATTTCTTTCCTCTCTGGATGTATGCCCCGCATTGGGAGCAGTAGATGAATGGGGGAAGATCAGGAATATCTCTGGCGGGAAGAGGAGATGGCAGCATCGCTCCACATGTACTGCAATAGCGGTCGCCGACCTGGTTCGGGGTACCGCATTTAGTACAGAAATAACCAGCAGCCATCCGAGGTTGAATATCTTGACCAGCCTGAAAAACGGGAAGTACTGGCTGGCTCAATATTGAGGGAAGTGGCTTGATGAGGGCAGGAGCCAGTTTGCGGCGTTTCCTTTGAATCAGGATGAATAGCGCCAATGCTGTCAATAATACTGGTGCCCCAATCAGAAGCCACAAAAAGCGGATTTGTCCGGAACCACTTTCCGGATTTTTTGAGGATTTATCAATGGGGCCTTCTACTGAATCAGCAGCGGAGTTTTTTGCTGAATCACCTGCTGAATTAACTGTGGAGTCAGATGCGGTGCCCTTTGTGGAGTCAGTTGCCGAATCTCCTGCGGTGTCCTTATCGGAATCAGGAATGTCTGAGGCAGCTTGCGATGTTCCCGAGCCGGAACTTGGATTTTCCGAGGTCTGGGTGTCAGCTGTTGATTTGACGGCTGGCAGTAGATACTGCATTTCTTTTGCTAAAAAAGCAGTATCCGGGCTTAGTTCACTCTCCTCATACGCAGTAACCTGTCCGAAATTGCCTTCTGATGACACAATGATTTTTTCACCGGTCTTCACAGCCACGGTTCCCTGGTCTGTTGGATCATGCAAGGTTGCCTGGCCTTCAAGGGTATATAAGTTCGTGTCCATTCTCCCGTTTTGCACTGTTGTTTCGATTAGTATAACGGACCGGTATTCGACTATCAACGGGTTTGTCATATAATCAATCGCACCGTATCCAAGCGGAATCAGTCCGATAATTGCCAAACCGAAGTCTACGACAGCAAGGGCGGGTGCAATCTTGTAACTGATTATCCCCACGGCACATCCGGAAAATCCGAATGCCAGTCCCTTCAAATAACTGATGCCTCCGCTGAAATAGGCTCTCCACCCTGCATCCATCAACCCGATGTATACCTTTGCCTCTGGGTTGGCTGCCCAATCCCAGTCTTTCGTTGACTTTGCCTTAAAAAGGATGCTGGTTCCGTTCAGCCATTGAATGTTGATCTCATCACCCTGAGTCAAAATAATGGAATCTTCTTCACGAAGAGCGTAGCCATACCCTCCCGGGACATCCTTTTCCGCTTTGTTTCTACCGCCGATATCGGCTGAAGTTATCTTCACCTCGGGTGAATTGGGCCTCCTCAATAGGACCGATTCTTCAAGATTGTCAACATTTGATATCTTTTTTATCCGGGCTATCGAATTGAATGAAAGCTCAATGTTTTCTGATGCAATGACACTGGGAATATCAGTATGTACGACCTCATTTGACAGTTTGGGATCTTTCGCAAAAATCACTGCCGTTATTGTCAGTACGATGGGACTGCCGTTTAGTCCGTTCAATCGACTAGTCATGAGGGATGGGTCAAAACAGTCGTTTGCAATGTAATTGAATGCTGCCTCCCCGTTGCCATCTGTCTTCAACGAAGCATACATTGCTGCAAATTGCTCTGTTGCCGGGTCCGAAAGAAAAGCGACGGGATAGTCCGGCACGCGTGGCAATCTGAAATAGAGAAAAAACGATTTATCAGACAATGGCATATTCAGGAAAAGATAGACCGTTTCATTCGCCAACGGTTTTCCATCTTTCTTGACGGAAACGACTATGTCCCCACCCCTATGAAGTGACCCCGGCTCCTGAACGGCTTCGTCAAACGGATGGAAGTGCCTGAGGGTCATTGATATCGGATTCAGCATATCCCTGGCGAGTTTTTCAATTGAGGCAAACATCGCAACTACGGTTTTCTCATCGAAATAAGATTCCAGCCTGATCCCCATGATCAGAATGAAAGCATTTGGAGGTAAGGAAAGAACTAATTCGCCATCAAGAATGGAATCATTGGAAGGGGCGGGAAATGCCTTGCGAGTGATGAGGAGCATCCTGTCCTTATCTGCCTGCGAAGCAATGACCGATGGCTTGGGACTATCATCTTCCTGATCTTTCTGTATGGCGGCCAAATTGCTGAACCACTTGTCCTTGTAATCGGTGAGTGCCTTGGTATCCTGGCTCCAAAGAATCTCGACGCGTATCATGGTGTTGCTGTTTTTTGCCCCAATGGGACGCAAAATCCACTTCACTGCCTGGCCGCCGCTGAATGGACCTGAAGTTGAAATGTAGCTTCCCGGTTTGATGGGAGTCATCACTTCGGATTCGTTCCTGATCAAACTCCACTTGTCACCCAGTACATCCTGCCACTTCATGCCTTCAAGGGTGAGTTTGGGTTCGTCATCATCTGCAGCCGACACGATGGGGGCCATGGTCACAAAAGAATGGAGCAGGACAGCTAGGATAATCACGAACTGACCGGCGCACCGAATCCCCTGTGTTAATCTCATTCTTCTTCCCCGGCTTTCGTAATCCACATGAAAGACAAAGAAACCACATCATATCCGGGACCTTGAACAACAACCCATTCCGAAATGATATCATCAGACTTGCCCTATAATCCATGCTATGCTCTGCGTATTCAATTGTCAATCATTCCTAAATTCGATTCATGATAAGGCGCCGTTATCGCTGGGAGCGTCGCTGCTTATACTTATCAATGCTACGGGGCATACGGAAGCCTTCACCCGTTATGGGGCTCCACGGGAGATCCAGACAGACTATGTGTTCAGTCAAGGTCGGGTTGCCGTAGAATTCCGGTGGTTTTGCAAGGAAGCGAATCGGTTACCCGAAGCATGATGGTTTGCCTTCCATTTGGGGAGCGGAAAAGGGACGCTGAAAATGAAGAAACTCGGTTGCCTTGTCTCTCCATATGACGTTGTCAGCCTGGGCGGCAGACTGCCTATTTGACTAACTCCGGCCGTTCGCATTCAAATGGACTGCACCGTGTCCATCGACAGGATGAACAGGTGAGGCACCAAACGGGATTTGAACTGATTTGCTTGAATCCATCTTCTGCAGAACGTCCTGACAATCAAGAATTATAACTATTTGTTAAAAATGTAATAAAATGTTTATCGGATGCTTATTGTGGTACATACACATATTGGGATAATTATCTGAAATCCATTCCTGATACCGAAACATACTTTCTCAATGGATGATTGAACACATAACAAAACAAAGCACACGAATCAGGAGGACTTTACAATGAAGTATCTTGTAACAGGTGCATCCGGTCATCTTGGAAAGCTGGTTATAGAGTTTTTGCTTAAGCACATGGCACCCGCAGAACTGTCAGTCAGTGTTCGCAATCCTGGAAAGGCAGCGGGTCTGGCAGCGCTCGGTGTGGATGTGCGAAAGGGTGATTTTGACGATGTGGAAAGTTTGAAAACAGCATTCCATGATGTGGAACGGCTGTTGATCATCTCGACGGATGGTGACGCCGACTCGAGAATCCGGCAGCATTTGAATGCAGTCAAGGCGGCAAAGGAAGCCGGTGTCAAGTTCATTGCGTATACCAGTGTTGCCGACGCCAGGAAAAGCGAGCTGTTTCTTGCTGTCGTTCACAAGACAACTGAAGAGGCCATTGAGTCAAGTGGCATTCCCTATGCATTTTTACGCAACAATTGGTATTTGGGGAATGAGCGGTCCACCATACGGGCAGTCATGAACGGAGCACCTTGGATTACCTCGGCAGGCGATGGAAAGGTTGGCTGGGCTACCCGGGAGGAATATGCGGAAGCGGCTGCCAATGTGATGCTGGATGACTCCATCCGGAATGAGGTTTTCGAGCTTTCCGGCAAGCCAATGACGCAGGCGGAACTGGCAGCGATGGTCGGCGAGCTGCTTGGCAAACAAGTCGAAGTCAAGCAGGTGAGTGATCTGGAGTATGTGGAGATCATGAAGGCGGCAGGCGTTCCGGATTATATGCTTCCTATGGTTTTGTCCATTCAGCAGGGTATTCGTAAAGGTACTTTGGACATATTGAGCAACGATTTCGAGCGTGTGTTGAAACGGCCGCTCAAACCGTTGAATGAGGCATTGAAAGCGATAATATAGGTTTTTTGCACTCAAAAGGACATCCTGCTTATAAAGGTCAAAACCTTCATGAAGCGGGATGTTTTTTGCTTGTCGGGCGCAGGGCATGGTCTATGCTGAAATGATTTAATATCTTCCATCAATCGTCAGTTTCGCCTCTTTGATGTTGCCATCTCCCAATGGATGCGCTGAGTATAAGCGATATGGGCAATCTATAATAAGTTTCTGTTTTGAAGCCTTTGCTTTTCCCAATCTCCAAAGGTTTCAGGCGGAGCGACTTGTTCCGCGGGTGACTTATGTCATGACAATCATACCTTTGATGACCTGGCCAAGCTTGACCTGCTGGAAAGCATCCTGGATGTTTTCAAATCTCCATTGATGCGTCATAAGCATACCGCTCAGTTTGTCGTCTTCTCTCAAGAGACCGCATACATACGGGTATGCCATCTCTTCATTGAGACTAAGACGAAAATTCCTATAGTTTATTGGGGATTTATTCTCATTCAGGACATACGGTCTATCTGGAACGCCATACAGTGCCAGCGTCCCGTTTTCTTTTAACAGTGGGATGCCGGCTTCAAAAACATCGTATTTCCCTGTCGCCTCAAAAACATAATCTACATCAAGGCCATCATGTGCAGCCTGCATTATCTCATCGCTGTTCGCCAGAAAAACCATATCGGCGCCTAGTTTTTTGGCAATTTCCAATCGTTCGGGCCTTCTTCCCGTACAAAGGACTTTCCTTGCGCCAAACTTTTTTGCAAAGTAAACAAGCGATAACCCGGCAATTCCTGTTCCGGTTACCAGCACGTCTTTGTCTTGAATGGATTCAAGCTGCATAAGGCAGCTTGCTGTTTCACTCAAGGAAACTAGAAGGCCTGCTTTTTCCAATGGAAGCTCATTCAGACCTTGCACAACCGGCTTGTCTTTGGCAATGCCAAACTCTGCAAACCCACCCCAGGCAGAGTAGTATGAACCATTGAACCCTGTCGGAATGGCATTGGCTCTTGTTACCCTGTCACCAATTTTCAAATTTCTTACTTTGCTTCCGGCCTGCACGACTCTTCCAATCGATTCATGCCCAATGGCAATCGGAAAAGCCGGAGCGCCAAAATGATTCCGGATGACCATCCAGTCCGTCGTATTGCAAATGACACAGGCTTCCATTTTTACGAGAACTTCATCTTCTTTAGGATCAGGAACAGGTAAATCAATGATGCCGGTCTTCTCCGATTCAAAAGCCGCAAATGCTTTCATGAATTCATCTCCAATGCGCATGGCCACAATAAGTGGATGAGCATATCAAGTATATCCGTATCATCGAAAATATCAATGTCGGGTTTGTAAAACAATTTTGATGGCCAGTGCTGGATGAAACACCAGTGCTGGATGAAACATAATGATACAAGGCTTTTGTGATAAAATCAGATATGAGGAATTGTCATATCGGTCGTGAAACTTATCTATTTTTCAAGAGGTGTCATTGAAATGCGTGAAACACAAAGTGTCGAAAGAACAAGGAGACAAGCAGTCGAAGATGCCAATTTTGAAATTGCCGACGTTACAAAGATGACCTTGTTTCGTTTGCCGATAGAAATTGTCCTTGCGAGGAAAAACTGAATATGCTGGACAGGATCTGCTGTATTGATACGAAATGACAAACCGGACACAACAGACAAAATAACGTTTTTTTTAACATGATTATTGGGACACGCATGTTTGGACGATTCCATGTGATGGATATATGCTCATGAGGTATCGACGCACACGATGGGAGGCATATGCTATGAAAAAACTGATGATGTTTTTGTTGTCGGCAGTCATGCTTGCGAGTTGCGGAACTGCAGGTCCGGCGAAGTCGGAATCCTCGACTGCCAGCGCAATGGAATCGACATCAAATAGCGGCACTGCTGAAACGACCTCTAGTAACGGCACTGCAGAAACAACAACGGGTTCGAGTGAAAGCGCTCAGACCGGTATTTTGAATGCAAACAGCAACATCGCCGATATTGCCGTTGGGTTAGTTGCCGACATGTCAGCCGGCGATTTCAAACGCGCCATGACCGGCTATTCCTACGATGAAAAAATGAAGAGCGTCATCTCGGAGACTTTGCTGAAGGATCAGGTTTGGGGAATCCTAGTCAATACATATGGCAAGTTTAAGGAAATCACTGGTTCTTCAGCCTCGAAAGTTCAGGTTTATGACGTGATTGCTGTCAAAGTGACTTTTGAAAAACAGAAACTACTTGTCAACATTGTATTTGATGCGGATAAACTCATTGCAGGAATCAATTATGCGCCCGATCCCGGCACTCAGGTACAAACAATTCCGAGCGGGATAACAGAAACTACGATCGGATTTGGAAAGTCAGGATTTGAACTTCCCGGAACATTGACAACGCCCACGGCCAACGGCCCTTTTCCCATTCTCATTCTAGTCCATGGTTCGGGACCCAATGACCGCGATGAAACAATCGGGCCCAATAAACCCTTTCGGGATATCGCATGGAGCCTTGCGGAAAAAGGCATTGCAACCCTGCGATACGACAAACGGACTTTGGTTTATCAGAAAGAAATAGCTTCAGCGACTAGTATAACCGTATTTGACGAGACAGTTGAAGATGCAGTTCTTGCGATGGAATATATCAAATCCAACCCATTGATCGATCCCCAAAAAATGTACTTCTTAGGTCATAGCCTCGGTGGGAACCTAATGCCGAGAATCGCAGCCCTTACCCCCGATGCCGTGGGTTATATCATTTTGGCAGGCTCCGTCACCCCGCTTGAGGATATCATCGTGGAGCAGATCAATTATTTAAGCAATCTCGATGGCACGGTAACTGCAGAAGAAAAGCAAGGGATTGCCTCCTATGAGAAAATGCGGGACACGATAAAATCACTGACATCCGATTCAAAAGAAACCACAGCGCAGATGATGGGTGTCCCGCTTTCATACTGGCTGGATTTGATGGATTACAAGCCGACGGATGTTGCGAAGAAAATACAGAAACCATTGCTCATACTCCAGGGTGAACGAGACTATCAAGTGACGATGAAAGAATTCAATCTCTGGAAAGACGCGCTCAAGGACAAGAACAATGTCACTTTCAAGTCTTATCCGGGAATGAACCACTTGTTCATCTATGGCACCGAACCCTCGAATCCGAAGGAATATGAGAGTCCGGGAGTGTTTGACAAGAAAGTCATCGAAGATATTGCGAATTGGATTTCTAGTTCCGAATAACGGATATCTTGGGATACATACTGCAGATAAATAGGAGGAAAGCAGGTGCCATGGAGATTATCCTGCCGCTAAACGCCGCTTGGGATCTTTCTGATGGTTTCATAATAAAGCAACATGTATATGCATCAACAAGAGCAAGCATCCGCTGGAGGCAAAATACAGCGTACAATGAGAAAAGAGCGATAGCGGCGATAACGAAACGTGCATGACAGGGGGGCCGACAATATGTACCACTCCACCGACCACAAGCATTCATCCATTCACATAGAGCGCACGCAATTGCAGCTGCACGAGCATGATTTTCATCAATACTGGGATGAAAATCTCATTGACTGGCCCATGCGCAAGGAATCCAGGATGGATTTCATCCGCAGTTCGCTGAATGAAGCATGGCTCTATATTGCCTATGCGGACGACGCAATCGCAGGGATTCTGCTCAACGAGGAAGGCGGAAGGACTGCCATCCTGCTGCTTCATGTCAAGACATGCCATCGGAACAGGGGGATAGGCAGCGCGCTTTTATGTTCTGCAGCCCCGCATGTCAAGGGGGATTGGGTGCTTGGCCTGGGTCGCGGGTATTGGTGGCAGGGAGTTCCAGAAGGATATGGCGATGCTTTTTTTATCAAACACGGATTTGCCAGGACATGGACAAGCATTGACATGTTGTTGGCGTTGGCCGAGTGGAACGCATCCAATCAAGAATTCGTTCATCCGGTTCGTCCCGCATGTGCGGCTGACAGCGAAGCTGGGACAGCGGGACGCTCAGGGTGCTTTCGATGAAGAACCCGGTTACCACTTTGATTGAACTGTCTCGAACTCATAACATTTATTTTCAGGGAAATCTGAACCCGATCACTTTTGCGGATATAGCAAGCCATTGGGCGCAGAATATCGTGAATGTTACCGGCTCCAAACTCATTGTCATCAGTGTGGGGGCAAATGCGTTTACTTCATTTTTGGTGCAATTATATTTTACAAGCCTATTTACTCCAAAAAGATGTCATTTCTACCTGACTATATCGACTGAGATCTCCACCGCCGGAATCGTTCCTCTGTTCTCAAGCCAGTGCGTGGTGTTCCTATCCTCGGGCCAGCCTGCTCCAGGTCCATGGTCCGTAGCGACTCCGTTTCGGTGGTCGGTAATCACTCCTTGCAATATATGGACGGTACCTGGTCTGCCTTTGTGGTCGTGAATCGGCCCGAAGACGCTTCCGGGTTCAATGGTCACCATGCGCATACGAAGTTGGCGCCCTTCCATGCCCTCGATCTCAGGGCCAAGGTCAACCGTTGCAAGTAATTTCGCAGTAATGCCTTTCGTCTTCGGTGCGTCTTGTTTGCTGTTCATAATGCTCCCCTCCCTGTAGAAAAATCGGGTAAACGTTATGCTATACAAATATGCGTATCCTAAATTATTCTATAGCCGGCAGGGAGAAATGTGTATGATTCATTGAAGTCACGACAATTGACTTTATGATAAAAATGAGATGGATTGAAATAACATTCGCAATTCGGAAGGCAGTACGAGCAGCGCATGGCCGAATATGTTCTTGTAGAGATGAGATTCGTTTTTCGAATTAAAGACATTCACGGGTGCAATTGTCTACATCCAGGAGAAAGTCTAGAATCAGCCTTCGGCAGTTATTATCTCCGTGGACATATCTTATCGGGAAAGTTGCCATGTCACAATCAGGGATTCGATACCTTTATTCACAAGAGCCGCATCTGGAGGAGGTGTTCCTTTTTCTATCGGTATCGAGTGGTGCGGTTTGCATCCAGATTCAACAAGTGTAACGGTACCGGGCAGAACTTTCATCTCTTATCAAGTGCCCGCCTGAGATCTGGAAAATTATCTATTCCACATATGTGATCGAGAGTTGTCACCTCCAGCGACGGAAAGCAACAAAAGGGTGGGGAATTTTCCCGAACAATGAGGCACTGCACAAATCCCTGTTCCTAGCGATACAAAATATTCTGAGAAAATGGACTGGATGGATTCAAAACTGGAGGCAGATTTTCTTACAATTATCTGTGTTTTTCCTGATCGAGTTACTAGCTCGTTACCATGATGGAAATGTAATTATCATACAATAATATACCTCAAAATTACATAATCTGCCGATATCGGGAGATATTTGGAGCCTTTCTACCTCTGACTCATTTCCACGGTGTTTGGGATACTTTCATTTTCCTGATAATATTTCATTTTTTGTGTTTATTTCAGTTCATTTAGGGTATAATGTTTTTGTTATGAATTGGAGTCGTTTCTCAGGTATCGTTCAGGCTTCATTCAGCATCATTATTAGAGAACGTTCACATAAAAAGGGGGAAACAGAGTGAAAAAATCACTTGCCGCAATCGCATCAACGTTTTTTTTGGCAACAACTATTTTGGCAACAATGTCCTCTGCAACAACGGCTGCCATTGTTCCGGCCAAAAATCCAGCTGCAAATCCACTTTGGGATGTGGGAACTACTCGCAATAAAATTGTTTGCATCAGCGACCTTCATCTTGGTGTGAACGACAGAATTTCTCAGGATACAGTAAACCGTCCTTATCTTGTCGAATTTATTAAACGAGTAGGACAAACAAAAAGCATAAGAGAGCTCGTTATTGCTGGTGATTTTCTTGACGAATGGATACTACCCTTGAACTATCCTGTGTCTACTGATTCACAAGCGAATTACAAGCAATGTATTGCCAATAATATAGATGTTATAAATGCGCTAAAAGGTTTGGCAAATACAGGTGTCAAACTTGTGTGTGTTTCCGGAAACCACGACATGACTATTTTGGCAGACACATTGAAACAAGCCATACCAAACATTAATTTTGTTGGTAAAGATGGGATAGGCGTCTACATAACAGGTGACAACAAAGAAATAGCCATTGAACATGGCAACCGCTATGATGTTTACTCGGCGCCAGACACAGTCGATAACAAAAGCCTGACAAGCAACCCTATTTTACCGCCTGGATATTTTTACGCTCGTTTGGGCACAAGCTGGTTCTTGCAAGGTAGTCCAATTATTAATAAAATGATTCCCGAACTTACTGAGACACCCAGCAAGACAAATGTCGACCAATATGGAGCATATACATACAATGCATTCTGGTATGGCAACATGAACACATTTACAAATATTGAACGGTTTGACGACAAAGTTTTTAATCTTAAGAATTATGGCTTTAATACCAAGTTGTCAGAGGCAGATCTTTTACCGGTACTGCAATCTGATGGAACGATTACCACACCA
>CAZFWQ010000038.1:0-16789 GCA_964522755.1 uncultured Oscillospiraceae bacterium
TCGAAGGATGGAAACAATCTTCAAAACGATGGCCACGAGGCAGAACAGGATGGCAATGTAGACCAGGGGAACCATAATCCCGTATTCAATCTTGTCGAGGACAAGCGCAAGCCCCGTATGGGGAATGCTGTTGGGCGTGGCTCCCGTTGTGGCGTCCACAGCAACGGCAATTCCGGCAGCCGTAGTCGCCGCCGTCGCCGCACTTACTGCATCAGCCGCAGCCGGCGCGGTCAGGATGAAGGTCCAGAGATTCATGTCAAACCTCTTTCTTTTCCTTCGAAATCAGCATATTCAATTCGCCAGGCCATTCGCCAGACCATTCGTCATGTTATGGATAATGTTCTTGATATGCTTCTGTTCTTGCATCGAAAATGCCATGCTACTTCTGACGTTTCACGAAGACCCGGATGAGCCCGGGTTCCTGTTTGATCTCAAGAACCGCCTGGCCCGTCGTCTTGGCCCACGCCGGGAAATCCGCGATCGAACCGGGGTCCGTCGTATGAACTTCAACCACGTCGCCGATGGCCATCCTGGGGATTTCCTGACTCATCTTCACGATGGGCATGGGGCAGGGAAGCCCTTTGTAATTCAAGATCCTGACCGGTGTGTATTCTCCCATGATGATGCTCCTTTGCGCGATTTATTTGAAGATTATGTTTTCCGGCATGATAAATGGATTGGTTTTCACGACATGTCATGAAGACTTGGTTTTGCGGCATGTCATGAAGACTTGGTTTTGCGGCATGTCATGAAATCTCAGTTTCACGGCATGCCACAGAATTTCAGGTTGTCCGCAATCCGGCACGGAAATCAGATGAACAGCTGGACGG
Organism: uncultured Oscillospiraceae bacterium; assembly: GCA_964522755.1. Classification (GTDB taxonomy): domain Bacteria; phylum Bacillota; class Clostridia; order DSM-8532; family DSM-8532; genus JAEWSN01. The sequence continues at coordinate 831 of CAZFWQ010000038.1, forward strand.
CTGATTCCTTCGCATTAGCCAGAAAGGTCGCAACACCGCAAAAATCAAGATGCGGGTAGTCGATGATTTCTTCCCTTTTGAAACCCATCAGATCCATGGACATCTCGCAGACCTTGATCTCGACGTCCATCATGCCGGCTATTTCATAAAGCTGATCCAGGCTGGCCACGTTTTTCTTTTTCATGAGTCCCTTCATCATGGCGGTGCCCATGCCTGCCATGTGCATTTTTGAAAGGACAATCTTGTTCCGTCCCTTCGGCAGCATGAATCCGAACATTTTGCTCATGAAATCCTTGCCGCCGGCCTTCTTCTTCGGATCCCGCAAGGCGGCGGTACCCCAGAAGGTGTAGAACATGACGACCTTCATTCCCATGGCAGCCGCTCCGGTTGCAATGATCATGGCCGCCAGGTGCTTGTCCAGTTCCCCTGAAAAAACGATCATGGAAAGCTTGTTTTCCTGACCGGGCATCTCTTCAACTTTTGCCTTCAATGCCTGCAGTTCCTGCTCGAAATCCATTGCCGGTTCCCCCTTGCGCTTGATTGGATCCGCCATGGCTGTTCCTGGCCAATCTCGATTACGGGATGACCTTCCACCATGCATGGCGACCCGTCACATTATCCCCCTTTAAGGATGGTTCCCGCAAGACTTCACGCCGAACACGACGATATTGTGTGACAATGTCACACTCTTCTGCATTCGTTATTACTTCAGCGATGGGAAGCCATTGAATCCGCGATCAATGGCTGACAAGCAGCTGATCCAGTATCTCCTGCCTTGCCGGAATGTATTCAATCGGAATGCCGGCTTTCATGATGCGCGTCAATTCCAGGACCTCGAACATGGCTTCGGTGACTTCAGGATCGAGGGAAATCTCCCGCAGCGTTTCTCCAACCACTTCAAGCCGGATGGCGGCAGCCTTCGCGAAATCCACGGCCGCTTCTTTTTCCGCGGTGCTTGCGATGATGCTTACCTGGTTCATCCCGTCCTGCTTGATGGCGGAGGTGACCTGCCGCAGCCGGTTGACCACCTTGCTCTCTATCTGGCGGATCATTTCCATATCACGGAAATGCACTTTCCTGACATAGCATGAACCAAGCATGTATCCCCATTCGGAGGATTTCGAGGAGACTTCAACCCGGACGACCTGGCTCATGGAATGGCGGTCGCTCATCATTTTATCCAGAGGCATGTTGCTCAGGCTCCGAACGGTCGAGTTGCCGACATTGGCTGCCAGGGAACCCCTCGGATCGGAATTCTTGAAAATGTATGAGACAGGATTGCTGATATACATTTCGTACCAGATGCCGATGCCCATGGGCGCGCCTTCTTCGGAATTGACAGTCTGGCTCCGGAGGTATTCCTGGTCCATCTTCATGTCGAGTACATATCTGCGGCCGATCCAGTTCACGAAAAGAGCCCTCCATCCCAATCGGAACAAGAGGATGTGCAGGCCGGGTTCATCAATCTGACCGACGATGCTTCCGAAAAGCACATAGACAATGGACTGCTTTTCCTGAACGATGGCATAAAAGCCAAAGAAACGGAGAATGGCGAAGACAATCGGCAAACCTATCGTCAGGGCAAAAAACACCAATACAGCAACCACATAATCACTCATCGGCTTTCCCTCCTGATTATCCGCTTTGTCTGATCAAGCAATCCAAGGCGCACATTCCGGATATACAGGTCCATGACCTGCTTTCCGCCTTGTTTCTTCAATTCGTTAAGCTGGTTCGTGATATGCTTCAGGCTTTCCACTTCGCCTTTCGCCTTCAGCGTTTCAATTTCAACGGCCTTGTTGGACTGTACAATGCGCTGATCCGCTGAAGCCTGTGCCAGGCTGATGTCCGAAGAAACCTGGTTGTGCGCGGTATTGATGGCCGCAAGCGCCGATTCGACTTCCTGCGGAGGGTCTATTCCGGTAATCAGGGATGCTTCGAGGACAACCCCGTACCTTGCGGCGGAAACGCTGCATTCCCTGTCCATATGGTCGTTGATGTCGCGCAGATTCTTGCGGAGGTCGTTGATGGATATCCCCTGCGCAATGGATGCGGTTGCGCCGGAAAGCAGATCATCCGACTTTTTCGGCGCTTCAAAATTGGCGATCCGCTCCCGCAGGACCGACACGAAGTACCCCATGACATGGGCCAGCGGATTCTTGATCGCGAAAATGTACGCGTAGAGGTTCTTCTCGGAAACACGATAACGTATCTGGCACGTCAGCCCGATGTTCAGCTGATCCTTGGTGACTGCCTCCAGCACCGTGTTGTTTCGGTTGGCGCTCCTGTCAGTTGGATCATAGGCCATGTTGACACTTGCCGTGGCAATGGACACCTTGTATATTTTTTCCCAGGGCCATTTGAAGTATGGACCACCGGGCATGATGACGCGAACCTGAGGATAATTGTACCGTTCGATTTCATCGCCCCTGAGATTGCCGGATATCGGGTCATCCAATGTTGTCTTTCCCTTGATTCTCTGAGCTCTGCCAAAGACTGTCTTCACAGCCCTCTGGTTCTGGTTGATCGTGTAAAATCCTTTCAGGACACAGACAATCACAAACCATGCCAGGACTCCGAAATAGAAACCGCCTGAAATTTCCATTCATTTTCCCTCCTTGCACCTGATTGGGATGAAAATGCCGTGATCGACGCGTTGACAGACAATGATTGATGCGTTAACAGACAATACATGATCCCATCTCCTGAAAAACCGTATTCTCCTTTCCGTCACGCAGTCATGCCAAATGCCCGGCCAAATACTTCTCATGGGCTTCCCTGCCTAATTCCGGCCATGTTTCCATCAATCCCTCCCGGAGGACGTCAAGATATTTTTCCGAGGGAGGATTCGCCGCAAGCATCCCGGGAGCGGTAAAACAAAAGACCGGGTACTTGCCGATGGTTCCAAGCGGCAATTCATGCTTGTACCAGCCGTTGAGGTTCTTTCCGCACTCCATGAACCTGATTTCCTCATACTGCGCCCGCGTGATAAGGTAGGCGCGCCCGAGTGTCACCTCCTCGCTGTCTTCCACGGGATTGACGAATGCCAGCCCCTTGTCATCCCACTTGGGTGAGGATTTCGCAAAATACAGCCGGTGAGGGATCCGCAACGGCCTGCGCTCCCGTGGTGCAGCACTGTCCGCGCACCGTTTCACATAGCGCATGAAACGATCCAGGACCAGGTTGGTTCCGTAGCAGGCGTACCAGACAAGATCGTTTTTCTTCATTTCTCCCCATGATTGGATTGCCTTATTCACAGATGCGTTCTCCTCTTTCACTCGGCTTCACTGATGCGTTCTCCTTTTTCACTCGGTTCAGTAGGGATTTCCGTTTCACTATGCTGTCAGATGGCGTTTCAGCATGGCGATGGTACGCCTGATGCCGTCCGGCTGGTCACCGGAAAAGCCTTCGAACTCCACGGAATACCAACCGTCGTAACCGTGTTTCCCGGCTATTTCCATGCATTTTTCGAAATCGAACCTGTCATGTTCGCCACGCTCATTGAAATCATAGGTTTTCGCATGAACCAGGACGGGATTGAGCGTGAAAATCTTTTCAAGCGCCTCATAGCGGATTTCATCGCCGAAATTGCCGAAATCCGGACAAATCCTGAAGTTCGGGTGGTCCACCATCTTGAAGAGCTTGAGGATGTTATCCGGATCCGCAGACATGCCTCCATGATTCTCCAGTATCAGCGCCACGCCTTTCGACGCGGCATACTCGGCCAGTTCGCGATAGGATGCGGCAGTGATGCCCAGATCGAACATCCCTTCCGGCTGGCTGCCGGTGTTCACGCGGGCTCCGCCGCTGCCAAGCTCGGATGCGACGTCAATCCACATCCTGATGACCTCCAGATCCGCCTTGCGCTTTGCCTCATCCGGCTCCGAGATGTTCCCGTAGTCGATGGGCATGTTCAGCACCCTGATGCCGTACTTTGCCAGCGCATCCTTCACCTCGTCCAAATTGTCCGGGAACGTGCGGCTCAGCGCGCCCATGGATTCCATGAACATCTCGCCGGCCTTCTTCTGTTCTACAGGGTCCTTGGACCCGAATAGACTGGCTGCCTTTGCAACGTTTTTCACCAGTTCCGGTTTGTGGGGAATCATCCAATGAACGGTTTCGATGCCGTCCACGCCGAATTCCTCCCTCGCTGCGCGAATGAAGGAAACCATGTCCATCTCGCCACTGAAAAATGCACGGTTCATGCTCCAGCTTGATACGGCTATGCCCATCGCAATCCCTCTTTCTTTCGGAATGCCGCATTTGGTACGGATTCCGGGTTCCGGTGACGTAAACATCATCCCTTTGAAAAGACCTGCTGCCCTTCGCTTTGCATTTTTTACTTGCATGTATCGGACCGGGTCGCCTTTCCGGGCGAAACCCTCTCCATTATATGTTTCCCCGCAACAGACAATCAAGGGGCAGGGGAAAACAGGGCGGAGAATCGCAGGCTGCAGGGAAGGTCTCGCTTCCATGGGGAAGATATAACCGGAATCCGCACATGGCCGATGTCCGCGCAATTGACTCCATCATGCTGACGAGGCTATAATCTTGCTAACGGAAGTGAAACGGCAGAATGCGCATCGTTTGCCGCTGTGGGGAATATGGAATGACTGAAGGTGTCCTTGTTGAAAAAGACCATGTATATGAAGTGGAGATAGAAGTATCCGATTTGGATGAAAACAGCCTGCTGAAACCGCATGCATACCAGGCCCTGTTCGCGCGGCTGGCCGAGAAGCACCTGAACCTGCTGAACCTGAACGTGGACATGACTCTTACGCATGACCTGGCATGGGCGCTCGTATCCATGTCGCTGGAGTTCCTGCGTCCCGTGACGTCCTGCATGCGCCTGTTTGCCACGACATGGCATTCCCAGCGGAAAGGGCCCTATTTCAGACGGGAACTTGTTTTTCGCAACGGCGACGGTGAAGTGATGTTCCACGGTTCAACCTTTTCCGTCTTGCTGGACCTCGGAACACGATCTGTATATCGGAAGAAGGAACTGCCGTTCCACGTTCACGATGCGATTGAGGAATTTACCATTGGTGCCTCGCCTACCGTCAGGAATCATTCATCGTATATCCTGTCCGAACGGCGCACCGTGCGCAACAGCCACATCGATCCCCTCGGCCATGTGAACAACTGCCGATACGGGGAGTTTGCCCATGATGCGCTTACAGAGCAGGAATGCGCCAATTTGTGCAATCTTCGCCGGATGGACATCCATTTCGTGTCGGAACTCAGGAAAGGTGATGCATTTTCAATCTGGAAGGCCTGTGAAGTACAGGACACCTGCACCCGGATCATGGTTCGCGGCAGGAATGATGGCACGGATGCCGTCTCATTCGACATCATGCTGACGTTCACGCGATGAGGTGCCTGTTCCGCATGCAGCCGCCGGCGGTTCTCGCCGGAAAATGATTGGTATGGGAAAACGGCCCCACCGTATTTGCATCTTTGTGTGTGCTGCGCATAAGCGACATGGCCCTTCCCATGGGTAAACACAATTGGAAAATACAATTGGAAAACACTTACGTCTTGCGGAAATGAAATATGATAAAATGGTTGAAGCTGGGACAGTGCCAATGCATAACAGGCGCCGGCCGGGAAGGATACGCCTTGATGAACAGATATGCAGGCCGCATCGCCAAATGGTTCAGCCCGCGTTTCATGACCTGGTTCAAGGCTTTCGCCTTGTTTCTCCTCATATACACGGCACTTGCCCTATTGCTCCGATATACGATCGCGTATATCATTCCTTTTCTCATAGGGCTTGGGATTGCCATGATATCTCAGCCGCTGATACGGTTTGCAACGAAAAAACTGAAAATGAAATCGTCTGTCAGCACATGGCTCTCTCCGCTCATTACCATCCTGCTGCTTCTAGGCGTCATCGGCTATATCGGCTTTTTGGCGATCAGCGAACTTGTCAGCCTGGTGGGGAGCATTCCCACCATAGATCCGCAAGCCACCCTCAATTCGATCGAGACCTGGCTCAATAGCATGTCGCTGCCGATCGAACTGCCCGTTCTCGACATGACGTTTCTGAACGACAACCGCGACACCCTCATCGGCGCATTGTCCCAAGGCCTTTCCTATGCAGGAATGGCCGCCAAATGGGCCATTGCCATCGTATCCTCCCTGCCCGCCTGGATCATGCTCATCGTTGTAATCATCTTTTCCGCCTTCTCCTTCACGAAGGATTTTGAAAAGCTGAAGGGATACTCCCGGGGCATTTTTTCGGAACACCTGCTGGTTTCGCTTCGTCAAACCTGGGCAAACGGCCTGATCATGCTCGGCAGATATATCAGATCCTACCTGTTCATCTATTTTCTGACCTTTCTGCAGTCCTATATCCTGTTCCTTGTGCTCGGGATTGAATACCCGCTGGTCTGGAGCCTCCTGGTGGGCGTATCCGACCTCATCCCGATCCTGGGTCCCGGAACCATCTACATGCCCATGGCCATCATGCGCGTCATTGCCGGAGACTGGGTCACAGGCCTTGTGCTCATCGCGGGCTGGATGTTCATCACGGTGGTCCGGCAATTCGTCGAATCGAAAGTGGTGGCTGATTCAATCAACATTCATCCGCTCTTCATGCTTGCAGTCCTGTTCATCGCATTCCAGGCAGGCAGTCTGGGCGTCCTCATCTATCTCACGTTCCTTCTGGTATTCTACAACCTGCTGAAACAGTCCGGCATGCTGCATCCTCTGTTCGATTCCGCAGAAGCCAGGAACGGCAGGGAAAACCGCCGCAGCGCCAAAAAGAAAGCCAACAGGAAGAAAGTCCTTAAAGCAATGCCCGATCCGGTCCAATCACCGGCAAGCACAAAACCGTCCGACACACCCGAAACAAATCCGGACAAGGAATGAATGCCGGTCTTGAATCTATTCCTTCAAGAAACGAATCCAAGCTGATAATGCATTCCATCAAGAAATGAATGCCGGTCTTGTTCATACTCTCATTTTGAAAAAAATTCATGAAAAATGTAAATCTGGATTCTCCGTCATCGGATGCAGATTTCGCTGGAGCGGTATGTTTGTGCCCTGATATGAACAACCGGAGACTTTGAAGCAGCACGAAAGCTTTGGCGTTCAGCCGCCTTTGAATCGGCATTTCTCGAAACAGCCGGTCTCCCACCGGAGCCCATGCGGCGGCGACAGGCGCCATTTTCAACGCGAATTCCCCAACCGTTTCCGCATTTTTCCCTTCTGTTGACGTGGCTCCTGTTTCGGCAACTACCGCTGCGATAGCCTCGGGATTATCAAGCAGCGGGCAGGCGCGCATTGGATTCCTGTTGAACGGCTGTCTGGACTGGTAACTCAAAAACAAGGGGGATTTCAATGCCTCCACAAGGCTTGACTGGTTGATGTTCCTGTCTGACCAATGTGAAAAGGCACAGGGCTCGACATCTCCCCGGGCGCTGATATGAACGAATCCCATGCCCCCGCCCACACAACCCCCTGTCAGATGGCCATTGTTCCAAAAATCAATGATGGTCATCCCGTGACGCTTCGTATAGGAGGCAGTCCGCTCAGCCACTGCCGCTCTTTGTTCCGGACTGCAGACCATTGAAAGGTCCGCATCCCGGCCCAGCGGCACATAGGTGAACATCCAACCGGCCCAGCACCCCTTTTCCCGGAGGAAATCCAGAAAAGCATCTCCCGTCACCTCTTCCGCATTGCCGGAATGGTAGCAGGCCGAGAAGCCGAATGCCACTCCGCGCTCTCGAAGCAGGTCCATGGCGTGGACCACTTTGTCGAACACGCCGATTCCACGGCGCTGGTCTGTCTTTTCACGAAACCCGTCTATGCTAAGTGAAAGATTGAGGTTTTCAACACGGGCCACTTCGTCGGCAAACGCCTCGTCGATGAGCGTGCCGTTGGTATAGGCCGAAAAACCGACTTTTCGGTGCCCGTCGCATAGGCGGATGATGTCTTTCCCGCGCATCAGCGGTTCTCCTCCGCTGAAAAAAACGTACTTGATGCCCAGCTCTTCCGCTTCATCGACTATCCGGTTCAGCGTCTCGTAGGAAAGTCCATCCGTCCTGCCGTACCCGCCCGCCCAACAGCCTGAACACCGCAGATTGCAGTTCCCTGTCGGATCCACCAACAGCGCCCGGGGAATCATCACGCCATAACGCTTCCCCATTTTCAGCTGAGACTGCATGATGCGATGATCCATGAAGAGCGTGCTCAAGATGCCCGGATGCTCAAAGTATTTCTGTGTCTGGCTGATCATGTACTGATGATGGGGAAAGGGAGGCACCCGGAAGTACCTGCCGGACAGACGCATGCTAGCCAAATTCAGGTCCTTTCCCCCTGGTGCAGCCGGAAAACCATGTGGCAGCAGCCCAGGAAACTGGATTGCGGGTTTTTGCTGTTGTCTGCAATGATTCCCCATGCAGTTATCCGGGCATCCGCCTTCGATTCGACGAAAATGCGATGAATCGTCATTTCGGCCGGATAGTCACTTTCTGAGGTATGAGCGCATCCACATCAAACTCACCGCCGTTTTCCTCTATCTTGTTTATGACAAGACCTGGAATCATCGTGATGATCCTGTCCAGAAAGGATGCCACAACGGTATTGGCTTCCTCTGTCTTGAATTGGTCCGGCAGGGCGACCGGACCGATATTGAACACATCCGGCTTCATGGCAATGTGGTTGTCGATGATGGATATCTTCCCTTCAGTATATATGTTCGCCTTATCTGGCAGGGGTATCGGAATTTGGCTTGCCACATCCGGAAACAATGCTTTCGTCAGTCCGGCAATGTCCAGTTGGGAACTGGTTATGATGTTTCCTCCAACCACCTTGATTTGCGATTGCCTGAACCACCAGAACCCGGGTGCTGTTTCGTTGAAAAAGGCAGATGCTTCATTCGCACTGATCTTGAATATTTTTTGCTGGTAATCCGAGAATGTCCATACATAATCGGATGGATTCAATTTCTTCACCTTGTCGTTGCGCCCGACCATGCCTATCATCACATCATTGTCCATTTGGACAAGGGTTTTCCCGTTTTCCGTGATCTCCTTGCCGCCGGCCTCTTTCACATCTTTCAGAGCATCCCCGAGGTCTTCGGGCCGCAATCCGGCATCCACCTGTGTACCCATTTTCTGCAGCACCTGGGCATAGTCCGTTTTTTCATATTTCACGCCCAGATCCCTGGGCTTGAAGAGTGACAGGGAACCAGCGAACCATACTGCTCCTGCGGCGATGACCAACAATAGTACAACAAGGATCAGGCAGCCTGTGCGCCTTTTCTTCGGCTGTGCCTGCCGTGCGGGCATGCCTTGCTGATAACCGGGACCCGGCTGCCATGCGGACTGGGCGTTTGGATACTGTCCCTGAGGCTGGTATGGCTGCTGGACGGGATTACTTTGCTGGCTGGGATACGGCTGATGGATAGGATTGGGCTGCTGGCTGGGATACGGCTGCTGGCTGGGATACGGCTGCTGGACGGGATTGTTTTGCTGGACGGGATACGGCTGCTGGCTGGGATACGGCTGCTGGACTGGTTGTTGATCTTGCGGAGGGCTTGAGGGCTGTGATGCGGCCGCAGGGCCGACACCCGTTCCACAGGCCTGGCAAAAACGGGTTCCATCGGGATTCTGGGCTCCGCACTTCGGACAAAACATATTGATTCCTCCCTGAGTGATGGATCCGGATACTCATTTGATCTGTGTCTTTGCGCCATTGGCTTGAAATTTGTCAACGGATTTCATCAGGCTTCTTCTTGCCATTTCCGAACCGATAAGCGGCATTGGTTTTCCAGCGGGCTGCTATGCGCAAACAGTACGCTTTTTGTATTATATACCACTAAAGCGCTCTTTTGAAATGCTTTGAATTCCACATATCATGCGTACGACAGTTGAACTTCATCCCTTTGGCAAAAGTCGGATTATGGAACCAACAATCAACCGCCGAGTCGTTAATTCAAGAATTCCTGCAGAAGGACTCGCCGAAGCGGGTTCTTGCACCAATCAAGGTTGACAGCGGGTGACAGTAGTGACAGGATGGAATCATATTGCATCCCACCGTGCAAACCCGGAACAAACGGACTGTGTGCGCATGACGGAAGGATGGGGCATGATGAAAAAAGTTGACAGCCTATTGCAGGCATCCGGCAAATCGGTCCGAACCATCAGGTTTCTGATGGTAGTCCTTATCATTGGATCTGTGTTTCCCCGGATCTTTTTCACTGCCACCGGCACCGAATGGAATACGCTCACCTATTACACGATCCAGACCAACCTGCTGATGGGCATTTTCTGGACCTTCACGGCCATTCATCCGGCATGCCATGGGCGTACAGGCTTTCAGCGGCTCCGCTTCATGCTCACGGTGGCAATCCTGATCACGGGAAGCTTATATTTCCTTCTGCTGCATCGCGTATACATGGCTTCACTTTCACATCAGCATGAAATCGGCATCATGTCATCCGGACGATACGGAATGTACGTGGCTGATGCCTGGATCAACCATTTCGCCGTCCCTTTGGCGGCCCTTGCCGATTTCATCCTGATCCGCCCCAGCGGACCCCTGACACGAAGTGATATGGCATGGCCCATGATCATTCCCTTTGCCTATTTCGTCTTCCATACGGCACGGGGCCTTGCAACCGGATTCTACGCCTACAACTTCATTGACCCCGTCGCAATGGAAGGATGGTGGAATGTGATGGCCATGTTTTCGGCCCTGGCAGTTTTTGCACTGCTGCTGTCCACGGGATGTTACTTCCTGAACAACCGCTTTCGTTCGCCGCGAATGGAGCATACCTCATGAAGCGTGTTTCCGCAAAGAACAACCACCTCGCTTCACCTGCATCCATGGACGAAACGCGGGACGAAACTCCTGCCATGCGTACGGGACTCTCTATAAAACGAGATGGACCCACTGAAAGGAAGACTGGATTCCCTGCGATGAGGACCGGACTTACTGCGATTAGGACCGGACTCATTGCAATGAAAGGGGTAATTCCCTATCTCCTTGCAGTGATGAACGGAGTCTGCGTGCTCCTGTCCGTGATATGGCTGACTGCGGCAGGCAGGGGATTTGAACCCCAATCTGTTTTCTGGAACTTTTTTGGCGGGCTCCTGATGCTGACGATTGCACTGAACCCCCTGCTGGCCGACGCCTCCGAATCTGTCCGGAAATGGGATGAAGCCTTTCTGGGATTCAACCTGTTTGTCATCATGGCCGTTCCAATCCTTGTGACGGGTGCATCCGCATATGTGCCTTTTGTTTCCTCGCGCAGTCTTCCGGCTGGCATCCTGGTTCTTGCCCTTCTGTTGGCGGGGATGTTCAGGGCCTATTTTTACGGAAGGAACAAATCGTCCAGTGGCGGACATGCCAACGTCCCACCGCCCATGATCAGCCACGATGAACAATTTGGCCGGAGAAAGGTATTCAGATTCTTGCGGCTTGTCATGCTTGGCGGCGTTTTGTTTTTCGGTCTTTTCGTGGCATATTCCGTGCTGGCAACTGACAAGGAAGGTATTCTGGAAGTGATGGTTCCTGAATATGGGTATTTCTGGGCAATCCTGTTTCTTACTTCCGCCTGCCTGTTCGTTCGCATCAACCGTTTTGCGAAGTTTCAGATTGTGAACAGGATCATTCCGGCAATCGGCTTCACCCTGTTTCTGATTTGCCTGCTGCCTTTGCTTTCCACCCCTTTCCTTCTGAAAAGCGCCGAAACGGAAATCCACGCCGCATTTGGCGACAGCCTCGATGTGTCCCCCTCGGAAAGTGGTTTTCGGACCATGCCGTTCTCGCTTCCAGGAGCTGTTTTCGGTATGGGAAACGGGGCATGCACCGTTACTCAGGATATTGCATACCTGCGGGAGAAGCGTTCCGATGGAAAAGAAACCATCCTGCGGTTTGATGCCTATCAGCCGAAAGACATCCTGAAGCCGGATGACGGATATCCTGTCCTCATCCGCATCCATGGCGGTGCCTGGACGATTGGGGACAAAGGGTCGGGCAATTTTGCGCAGGAAAATAAATATTTCGCAGGTCAGGGATATTGTGTGTTCGATGTTCAGTACGGTTTGGCGGACAAGGAAAAATTCATCGCGGGCGTGCCAGTTTCAGACGATGTCATTGGTCCCTTCGACATCGATGACATGGTCCGCCAGCTGGGCGTCTTCACGCGTTATCTGGCAGACCGGCGGGAACAGCTGCAAATCGATTCAGACCGCGTCTTCATTTCCGGCGGTTCAGCCGGCGGTCAGCTTTCCTGCGCAGTCGGGCTGGGCCTGGCGGATGGACGGTACGCAGGTATTCTGGACAATCGCATCAGGGTACGGGGCATCCTGCCGTATTATCCAGCCATAGGGCTCTCGACCGAACTAGGCATCGGCGGTTCCCCCCAATGGGTCGACCCCGTCATGCTCGTCTCTGAAAAAAGTCCTCCATGCCTTGTTTACCAGGGGACGCATGACGGCATCGTGGATCCGTCCACTCCCCTGCGACTGCGCGACGCCTATAAAAAAGCCGGGAACCCAGCCTGCGCCGTATTGTACATGCCGTTCGGAAGCCATGGGAGCGACATTTCCTTTTCCGCCAATTATCATCAGGTCTACTTGTATTACATGGAGCGGTTCATGGCGCATTTTTCAGAATGAGCGACCGGCACACGGAACATGAGTGCGGTTACCGCATCCCTGTTCCGGGCACCGCACTCATCAGCTTTCAATGGCCGCTTTCCTGCTGTTGATGGCCTTTATGAGCTCCGGAACAAACTTCGGCTTGCGATCATATGTATACAGCCCGTTTGTTTCCTGTTCCACGTCAGTCAGCTGGGTGTAGCAGAACGCGCATATGTTCGGATTTTCCAGAAGTACCCTTGTCAAGCCTTCATAGCGGGACAGGAATTCAGCTTCACTTGTCGGGCGGTTGCCATATCCCCATGATTCGGTTCCGGCATGTGCCGGATTCCACCAGATTCCACCGTATTCACTTACGAAATAGGGCTGCCCTTCATACTTCTGGCGTGCCGGATAGCTGTTGTAGACTTCTCCGCCCTTTTCCATCGTCCCGTCGGGCATCATCTTCCCACCAAGGCGCATCGCTTCGAATTTCGCGGTGAATTTGCCCACATCCTGCTCATAGTCGTGAATATCGAAGATATCGGTTATCACGTGATAGTTTCCGCTTGTGTCGATGACGGGCCGCGTCGTATCGTATGCCTTGCTGAAAAGGTATACCAGACGGAGCACTTCGTTGTCCTGCCTTTTGCCCCTCGGATCCCATGAGCCGTCGGAAGTGCCCTGGGCATCCATGTCCCACGTTTCATTGAAGGGACACCAGCCAATCAGGGCCGGGCTGTTGAAATCCCGCGCCATGGCTTCCATCCATTCCGGAAGGAACCTTTCAAGCCCCATCGGCGTGCTGATGTCAAGGCCCCAGTTCGCGTGTTCGCCCCATACAAGGTAACCGAGTTTGTCAGCCCAATGGAGATAGCGGGCCTCGAAGATTTTCTCATGCATCCTGGCGCCATTGAATCCAAGGCCCATGGAATATTCGATGTCTTTCCGAAGCACCTCGTCAGATGCGGCGGTGTAAATTCCATCCGGCCAGAAGCCCTGATCCAGCACAAGCCGCTGGAAAATCGGCTTGCCGTTGATCTGGATGGCATGACCGTCCCAAGTGACCGAGCGAAGGCCGAAGTAGGATGCGGCTTCGTCTGTCAGCAATTCCCCTGTCGAGGTCCTGCCTGCCAGGGTGAATTCCAGATCATACAGATTCGGATCACCCGGAGCCCATAGATGGATTTGAGTCAGATTCACCGTCGTACGGCATTGGCGTCCGGAAATGATCACGCTTGCACTCCCGGCAGGAGTGCCGGAAAATGAGGCTTTCACCGTGAGTGTCCCGCCGGTGGCAGGCCCGTTAAAGATGGCTTCGACATGAAGGGCATTGTTATCGGGATCCGGTATGCATTTCACACCGGAAATGAATGTGTCCGGGACGTGTTCAAGCCAAACAGTCTGCCAGATGCCGGTTGTCCGGGTATAGTCGCACCCGGAGGAATAATACCTGTCCGCCTGCTTGCCACGCGGCTGCAGGCCGGATCGGTTGTTGTCCTCCGCACAGACGGTGATGGTATTTTCACCTGTTTTCAGCCAGGACGTGATATCGTGCCTGAAAGAGGAGTATCCTCCCTGATGGTGCCCTGCCGACGCACCGTTGATCCAGACTTCCGATGCGTAATCCACCGCTCCGAAATGAATCAGCACACGGCCGTTCCGCCATCCTTCCGGCAGGATGAATACACGCCGGTACCAGACGGAAGCCATGAAGTCCTTGTTCCCGATTCCGGACAGGTCGCTTTCCGGGCAGAAAGGGACAATGATGCTGCCGCTGAGAGCCGTTGCCATGGGCAGTTTCCGTTCGCGGCCGCTGCGTCCGTGATCCATTTCGAACTCCCAGGTTCCATTCAGGTTCATCCATTCGCTGCGTACCAGCTGGGGGCGCGGATGTTCGGGTCTCGGTATGAGGTTACTCATGCTTGCATCCTCCTGGGTATAGAATGGGTCCATAATATTCCATGACTGATGTCCCCACGACCTGCGGCATACTGGTCCAATGCGGTCCACCTTTGTTGACATGCGCTTTCCATCAGCTGAATGTTACGATTCATCATATTCCGGTTTTATATTTGCGTCAATAAAGGGAACAGGCTAATTGAGCGCAAATTCCAAGCCGGACAACGAGGAAAAAGCCCGCCATGTCGGCGAGCTTACCCTGTTTGGATAAAATTTCGGCAATAATGCGCAGGACATCCGGGTGATGCTGGGATTTCAAGAAACGGGCTGCTCCAAAGTCATCAAATTCTCGACTTCTGCGACAGAAAATCCGGTAGCGCCCGCAATCTGTTCAAATGTGAAACCATTTGCATGCATTCGATGAATGATCTCGGACATGCCTTCTATCCGGCCTTCTTCCAATCCCTTGTTCCGGCCTTCTTCCAATCCCTTGTTCCGGCCTTCTTCAAGTCCCTTGTTCCGGCCTTCTTCAAGTCCCTTGTTCCGGCCTTCTTCAAGACCCTTGTTCCGGCCTTCTGCCCGACCTTCTTCAAGGCCTTCTTCCAATCCTTTGTTCCGGCCTTCTTCAAGCCCCTTCAGGAATTTTTCCTCGTATTCCTTTTTCAGAACAATTCCCAGATTCGATATCATGCTTCTGGCCTCCTTGTTTTGAACAAGCACCCGTTCCACTCGCCGCACCTCCTCCGGTGAGATGAATGTCTTCAGGATTTTCACGATATAGTTCGACAACTGGGCCGTTTCCGCATCGTTCAGCGCCTGGATGGCATTCATGTTGCGGTGCAGCACGTGCATCAGCATTTCCACGTCCTTGACATGTTCCAGATTGATGGCAATCGGGAGCAGTCCTTCAAGACCAAGCAAATCTTCTTCATGCATCCGGGCAATATCCACCAGATAATACTCGAAATCTACAAGGCCCTTGTCAAACAAACCTGTTTCGGTCTGGTATGCCTTGAATTTCCGTTCCGCCGTCCATTCACCTTTTCCATTATACAGAACAACGGGAATGATCGGGGGAAGCCGAAAATTCTTATGGCGCATTTCACCCGCGGGTACATCTTTCATCACGCTGCGCCATACTTCCATCATGTACTGCAGCAAACGCCACGGCATCTGGAAATCCACGGAAGACTGCAATTCCAGCAGTACGTAAAAGTACACTTCCTTGCCAAGAATCTTGCACCGATAGACAATATCCGCTTCACTCCCAATGTAGTCCAGCGAAATGAAGCTCTTGTCCACGCGAACCAATTGGTCTTCCTCAACGTACCTTGTCCAAACATCGGGTATGAAGTGACGCAGCAATTCGTGAAATGCCTTACGCCCTTCAAGCAGTGATTTGAAACCTTTGTCATCTGGCTGATGCACCGTCGCCTGAGTCATGATATCTCCCATCATAGCATT
>CAZFWQ010000039.1:0-4169 GCA_964522755.1 uncultured Oscillospiraceae bacterium
TGCGGAACCGGTCCTGTTGCCTGAAACCGTAGGATTGCCGAAATCTTCTTCTGCTTTTGAACTTCACGGTTGCGCCTCCATATGGTCATATATCATCTTCGACAATTTGGCGATGTTGCGGCAGGCCGCGTCGAAATCGACATTTTCCGTCATGACGGACAGGACATAGGGCTCGCTTGCGAACACAATGCCCACGTCATTGGCCGTGCGTGTCTGATTGCCGATTTTGTGCGCGACCCGCACTTCCTTCGGCAGCAGGCCGTTGATGCGCTCATTCCAGTTCGTGTGTTCCAAGTAATCTATCAGTTCACCTGCAACGGCTGGGTTGTCATAATAGAACCGGTACAGGTCGACGGCCACGTTCGCCATGTCAGCCGGGCAGGAGCGGTGCGTCTTTCCGTACTCGACCACGCCGCCGAGATCCCGCAGGTATTGCCGGATGTCCACGATGTCAAGCAGTCGGATTATCATGTTTATTCCGCAATTGTCGCTGTGGATGATTGAATACCTGGATGTGGTCCGGACGCTGTATTCGGTTCCGAAAGGATCTTTCTGGATGATGCCCGTGCCGGATTCGAAGTCTTCCTTCTTATAGACGAGAATGGACTCCGGGTCAATTTCCCCTGCGGCGATGCGCTTCCAGAGCAGGACGTTCATCGGGAACTTGGATGTGCTGGCGGCGATATACTCCTGTGTGTCATTCACCCCGAACCGCTCGCCTGTAGCCAGGTTCACAAAGGTGATACCATATTTTCCCGGAAAAGTTGAAACCATGGATTTGACTTTCGCTTCAAGTTTGGCCAAATCACCTTTGATCGCTACCGTTCCGAAAGCCGGCATGTTTTCATGTCCGGGCGTGCGGAGGGCGGTATCGGCGGATGTCGCGGACGAAGGCTCCGACGTAGTCGCGGCAGTAGATTCCGTGCCGGTTTCCGTGTCGGCTGCCGTGCCGTTGCCTGGACTTTGACTGGCGGGAGGCGACGTTTCAGGCGAATCCGAGGCATTGACGGAAGGCTCTGAATCCTGCCGGGACGTTGTCACGGATGTCATTGCCGTTGGGGATTCGCCATCCGTTTCGGATTCGGCAGGCATTTGCGCGGTAGCGGAACTTCCTTCCGGCAATGGGGACTGGGAGGAACGGAACCACTCCGCCGGACGGATTGCCCGTATCAGCAGGAGGACCAGGATGACTATGGACACTGACAGAAGGATTGACAGAACCCTGCGGGCAGTTTTGTTCCTGCGGTAGGCCGATTTCCGGCGGTATGCCATGTTGCTTTTCTTTTGTTGCATGATTTCTGACGTTCCTCCAGAATGACGAAGTCTCCGAATCCTTACACCATTATACTTGCTTGGGCCCATCAGATACAACAGCGGTGATTCTCGGGTGACTCCAGGGCAGAGCCGGTTTTGCTGTTTTCGTAGTTATCGCGGTTTCACGTTTCGCGGTTTCGCATTTCACATTTCGCAATTTCACAGTTTCACAGTTTCACAGTTTCACGTGTCGCGGTTTCGCGGTTTCGCCGTGGAACTCACAAAAGCGCGTTGACACTCTGAGCCACCCTGTGCTATCATTGAACGGCAACCGCTCTGAAAAGGGTCTGCATGTTTCCGGACATGCGGCTGAAACGGCGAAAGCCGTCCCTGAGATGGCGAGATTGGCAGGAGGAGGTGCATACATGTACGCAATCATAGAAACGGGCGGGAAACAGTATAAGGTGCAGGAAGGCGACATTCTCTTCATAGAGAAGCTTTCCATGGACGCGGGCGAAGACTTCGCATTCGAGAAAGTGCTTGCCGTTTCCGACGAGGGAAACCTGAAGACAGGCAATCCCACGGTCAGCGGCGCATCCGTCACGGCAAAGGTCCTTGCACATGGCAAGGAAAAGAAAGTCATCATATACAAGTACAAGGCCAAGAAGACGGAACGGCGCAAGAACGGCCACAGGCAGCCATATACGCGTGTCCAGGTCCTGGCCATACAGGCTTGATGCCTTACGAAGGACAGCCATGACGAACGTCAGGGTTTTTCGAAAAGGAAACGAGATCCGGGGCTTTGCAGTCAAAGGGCATGCGGGCGCCGGTGCCCGGGGTGAGTACGACATGGTTTGTGCGGCTGTTTCAGGCATTGCCTTCACCGCACTCGGCGCACTTGATGAAATGTGCGGCATCCATACGTACCGGGAAGCAGAGGGAAACATCGAGATGATGCTTCCGGAAGCACTGGAGGAAAAATGCCGGTGCAAGGCGGCCATCATCCTGGAAGCCATGGAAATCGGATTGAAGCAGATTGAAAGACAGTATCCGCGGTTCATCCGCACAGTTTGCAAGGAGGTGTAATCCATGATACGCATCAATCTTCAGCTGTTCGCCCACAAAAAGGGCGTCGGCAGCACGCGGAACGGCCGCGACAGTGCATCCCAGCGTCTTGGCGTGAAACGTTCAGACGGGCAGGGCGTCGTTGCAGGCAACATTCTGGTTCGCCAGAGGGGCACGCACATCCATCCCGGAACAAATGTCGGCATCGGCCGCGATGATACCCTGTTCGCCCTGACCGATGGCAAAGTCAAGTTCGAGCGCCTGGACAAAACCCGTAAAAAGGTAAGCGTATATTCAGCTTGAGGAATCCGGGGGTCGGAAATCAACGCACAAAAGAGGGCTGTCTTAAAAAGACAGCCCTTTGCCAATTTGGATTCGTCCGTTGAACAGGATAAACAGGGGACGTGAAATCGTCCCTTGTTTTGCGTTTCATGGCATGCTGCCAAGAGACGGGCAATGAAATCAGTCAGGGCCACCCACGGTGAAGCATGACCGGCCGGGTGTTGGGGAAGGGAAGCATCCATGTTCATCGATTTGGCTGAAATCTATCTGAAGGCCGGCAATGGCGGACCTGGCAAGGTTTCGTTCCTGCGTGCCAAGTATGTGCCCAATGGCGGGCCTGATGGCGGTGACGGCGGAGATGGCGGCAGCATCATTTTTGAAGTCGACCTCGGCCTTCGCACGCTGGTGGATTTCCGCTACAGGCGCAAATACATAGCGGAGCCGGGCGGAAAAGGCGACCAGAAGAACATGTCGGGGCGCAATGCCAAGGATCTCATCGTGAAGGTGCCGCGCGGAACCGTTGTCCGGGACAAGGAAACGAACATGATACTTGCCGACATGTCCGCCGGCGGCCAGCGCCAAACGATAGCGCGGGGCGGGAAAGGCGGCTGGGGGAACCAGCATTTCGCCACGCCGACGCGGCAAATCCCGAATTTCGCCCATCCTGGCACGCAGGGAGTGGAAAGATCCGTGATTCTGGAGCTGAAGACATTGGCCGATGTAGGCCTTGTCGGGTTTCCGAATGCGGGAAAATCCACCCTGATTTCATCCGTTTCGGCGGCGAAACCGAAAATTGCCAGCTATCCGTTTACCACGCTGACCCCGGTGCTTGGCATCGTGTCCGTGGGTCCTGGTGAAAGTTTCGCCATGGCGGACATCCCGGGCCTCATCGAGGGGGCCCATGACGGCGTGGGGCTTGGCCATGCGTTTCTTCGGCATGTTGAAAGGACACGGCTCCTGCTTCATGTCGTGGACGCGGCGGAAACCGAGGGACGCGATGCGTTCGAGGATTTCAAGGTCATCAATCGTGAACTTTCGCTTTACAGCGACACACTGGCGAAACGACCCCAGATTGTCGTGGCAAACAAGTCGGATGCCGTCGCGGATGCGGAACGGCTGGAGCGTTTTGTAAAGGCGGTCAGGGATGAGGGATACGAAGTGTTCGTCATTTCCGCAGTGACCGGGGACGGCGTGCCGGAACTCATGCGCAGAACGGCGGACATGATCGGGACGCTGCCGGAAATCACGGTATACGAGGCAGCCACGCCCGAAGCCCTGCTGGCCGCCCATATCGCGGAGTCGCCGTACACCGTCAGGAACGACAACGGGACATACGTGGTCGAGGGCCCTTGGGTTGAACGCATCCTGGGTTCGGTCAACTTTGCGGATCGGGAATCATTGCAGTATTTCCAGCGCGTCATGAAAACCGGCGGCGTCATCGGGGCCCTTGAGAAAAAGGGCGTTCGGGAAGGGGATACTGTCCGCGTGGGCGACACGGAATTCAACTTTATCCCATAGACGCGCGGCAATGCAGATTGGACGCGAAAGACCAAGGTACATGCCAGGAA